>NZ_JBIALK010000010.1:220363-232781 GCF_042873275.1 Kitasatospora sp. NPDC004745
GCGCGGGCGCGGGGGGGGGGGGGGCCCCCCGCCCCCGGGCCAACCCCCCGGGGGCCGTGCGCCCCCCCCCGCGGGGCGGCCACGGGCGCAGGGGCCCCCCCCCCCCGCCGCGGCAGCCTTTCCGGGGCCCGCGACGCCTCCACCCACCCGGTCTGACCAGTCCGACAACACTCCCGGCCGCGAGGACCGTCGTACCCTTGGTGGGTGACCGACGCCGTAGCAGCCATCCCAGAAGAAGCAGCCCCGGTCCCGCTCCTCGAGCCGAAGGAGGGGATCCCGCCCGTCGTGGCGGACGAGCAGGCGCTGGCCGCCACCGTCGCCGCCTTCGCGGCGGGCACCGGGCCGGTCGCCGTCGACGCCGAGCGGGCCTCCGGCTACCGCTACGGGCAGCGCGCGTACCTCATCCAGCTGCGCCGCGCCGGCGCCGGCACCGCGCTGATCGACCCGATCGCCTGCCCCGACCTCAGCGCCCTGGGCGACGCCCTCGCCGACACCGAATGGGTGGTGCACGCCGCCACCCAGGACCTGCCGTGCCTGGCCGAGGTCGGCATGAGACCGCGACTGCTGTTCGACACCGAGCTGGCCGGCCGCATCGCGGGCTTCGCCCGGGTCGGCCTCGGGCCGATGACCGAGAGCGTGCTCGGGCTGAGCCTGGCCAAGGAGCACTCGGCGGTCGACTGGTCGACCCGACCGCTGCCCGAGCCGTGGCTGCGCTACGCCGCCCTGGACGTCGAGGTGCTGGTCGAGCTGCGCGACGCGCTCGAACAGGAGCTGGACGCCCAGGGCAAGCTCGGCTGGGCGACGGAGGAGTTCGCGGCGATCGCCGCCGCGCCCCGCCCGGCCCCGCGCACCGACCCCTGGCGGCGCACCTCGCAGCTGCACAAGGTCCGCCGGCGCCGCCAGCTGGTCGTGGTGCGCGAGCTGTGGCTGGCCCGGGACCGGATCGCGCAGGAGCGCGACGTCTCACCCGGCCGGGTGCTGTCGGACGCCGCGATCGTCAACGCCGCGCTGGCCATGCCGCTGAACATCGCCGCCCTGCAGGCCGTCCAGGGCTTCGGGCCGCGGGTGCACCGGCGCCAGCTGGAGCAGTGGCTGGCCGCCGTGCAGCGGGGCCGGGAGGTCCCGGAGAACCAGCTGCCGCCGGCCGCCGCGCCGCACGACGGGCCGCCGCCGCCGCGGGCCTGGGCGGAGAAGGACCCGGTGGCCGCCGCCCGGCTGTCCGGGGCTCGCGCCGCCGTGACCGAACTGGCCGAGCGGCACCACCTGCCGGCCGAGAACCTGATCACCCCCGACCTGGTCCGCCGGGTCTCCTGGGAGCCCCCGGCCGATCCGGGCGCGGACGGCGTGGCCGCCGCGCTGCGCCGGCTCGGCGCCCGGCAGTGGCAGGTCGACCTGGTGGCGCCGGTGCTGGCCTCCGCGTTCGCCGAGGCCGCCGACGCGCAGGCCTGACCGCAACCGCCCGGAGGGGGCGCCGCCCACGGGACGGCGCCCCCTCCGGCGCGTCCGGGCAGGCCCCGCCGGTGGGACGTGTCGCGGGACACACGGGCCGAACCGTCCGAGGGGCCTGGGCAGGTTGGTTACCGACCGGTAGCATGGCGGTGAAGCGGCTCCGCACGGGTCTTCGCCGGCGGCAGCCTGCCCACCTCGAAATGTTGGTCCCTGGGAGGAGAGCCCCCGTGCCTCGTACCGCGAGGGACGTCGTCTTCGTCGATGGCGTCCGCACCCCGTTCGGCAAGGCAGGCCCGAAGGGCATCTACCACGAGACCCGCGCCGACGACCTCGTCGTCAAGTGCATCCGGGAGCTCGTGCGCCGCAACCCGAACCTGCCCGTCGAGCGCATCGACGAGGTCGCGATCGCGGCCACCACGCAGATCGGCGACCAGGGTCTGACCATCGGGCGCACCGCCGCCCTGCTGTCCGGCCTGCCCAAGTCCGTCCCGGGCTACGCGATCGACCGCATGTGCGCCGGCGCGCTGACCGCCGTGACCACCACCGCCGGCGGCATCGCCTTCGGCGCGTACGACGTGGTCGTGGCCGGCGGCGTCGAGCACATGGGCCGCCACCCGATGGGCGAGGGCGTCGACCCGAACCCGCGCTTCGTCTCCGAGAAGCTCGTCGACGAGTCCGCCCTGTTCATGGGCATGACCGCGGAGAACCTGCACGACCGGTTCCCGCACATCACCAAGGAGCGCTGCGACGCCTACGCGGTGCGCTCCCAGGAGAAGGCCGCCAAGGCGTACGCCAACGGCGACATCCAGCCCGACCTGGTGCCGATCTCGATCCGCAACACCAACCCCGAGGTCGGCGAGACCGGCTGGGGCCTGGCCACCGTGGACGAGCCGATGCGCCCGGGCACCACGATGGAGTCGCTCGCCGGCCTGAAGACCCCGTTCCGCCCGCACGGCAACATCACCGCGGGCAACTCGGCCGGTCTGAACGACGGCGCCACCGCCTCGCTGCTGGCCGCCGAGGACGTCGCCGAGGAGCTCGGCCTCCCGGTCAAGATGCGCCTGGTCTCCTACGCCTTCGCGGGCGTCGAGCCCGAGGTCATGGGCATCGGCCCGGTGCCGGCCACCGAGAAGGCGCTGGCCAAGGCCGGTCTGACCATCGACGACATCCAGGCCTTCGAGGTCAACGAGGCCTTCGCCGTCCAGGTGCTGTCCTTCCTGGACCACTACGGCATCGCGGACGACGACGAGCGGGTCAACCCGTTCGGCGGCGCGATCGCCTTCGGCCACCCGCTGGCCTCCTCCGGCGTGCGCCTGATGAACCAGCTGGCCCGCCGCTTCGAGCAGCGCCCGGACGTCCGCTACGGCCTCACCACGATGTGCATCGGCTTCGGCATGGGCGGCACCATCATCTGGGAGAACCCGCACTTCGAGGGTGGTAAGTGACCATGAGCACCACGACTGAGCTGCTCCAGCACGGCGCCGAGCTCTTCCCGGGCGAGGTCGTCACGACCGCGCACGTGCGCCACCTCGACCTGCCGCTGCAGGCCGGCAAGCTGGCCCTGATCACCCTGGACAACGGCTTCGACCACACCAAGCCGACCACCTTCGGCCCGGGCTCGCTGCTCAAGCTGTCCGTCGCGCTGGACCAGGTCGAGGCCGAGGCCGCCGAGGGCAAGATCGTCGGTGTCGCGATCACCGGCAAGCCGTTCATCTTCGCGGTCGGCGCCGACCTCAAGGGCGTCGAGCTGCTCAAGGAGCACGCGGACGCGCTGGCCATCGGCAAGGGCGGCCACGAGGTCTTCAAGCGGATCGCCGCGCTGCCCGTCCCGTCCTTCGCCTTCTACAACGGCGCGGCGATGGGCGGCGGCGTCGAGGTCGGCCTGCACGCCACCTACCGCACCGTCAGCGCGGGCGTCCCGGCGTTCTCGCTGCCCGAGGTCTTCCTGGGCCTCGTCCCCGGCTGGGGCGGCTGCAGCATCCTGCCGAACCTGATCGGCCCCTCGAAGGCGATCAAGGTCATCATCGAGAACTCGATGAACCAGAACAAGCAGCTCCGCGGCAAGGACGTGTTCGAGCTGGGGATCGCCGACGCGATCTTCGAGCCGGCCGACTTCCTGGAGCAGTCGCTGCTGTGGGCCGCCAAGGTCCTCAAGGGCGAGGTCGTCGTCGAGCGCGAGGAGATCGACCGCGGCAAGGCCTGGGACGACGCCGTCGCCTGGGGCCGCCTGGTCGCCGACGCGAAGGTGCACGGCGCCGCGCCGGCCGCCTACAAGGCGCTGGACATCATCGCCCAGGTCAAGGACGCCGACCTGCAGGCCGGCTTCGACGCCGAGGACGCGGCCCTGGCCGACCTCATCATGAGCGGCGAGCTGCGCAGCGGCATCTACGCCTTCAACCTGGTGCAGCGCCGGGCCAAGCGCCCGGTCGGCGCGCCGGACAAGTCGCTGGCCCGCCCGGTCACCAAGGTCGGCGTCGTCGGCGCCGGTCTGATGGCCTCGCAGCTGGCCCTGCTGTTCGCCCGCCGCCTCGAGGTGCCGGTGGTCCTCACCGACATCGACCAGGAGCGCGTCGACAAGGGCGTCGGCTACGTCCACGCCGAGATCGACAAGCTGCTCGGCAAGGGCCGCATCGGCCAGGACAAGGCCAACCGCCTCAAGGGCCTGGTCTCGGGCTCGCTCGACAAGGCCGTGGCCTTCGGCGACGCGGACTTCGTGATCGAGGCCGTGTTCGAGGAGATGGGCGTCAAGCAGGCCGTCTTCGCGGACCTGGAGAACGTGGTCTCGCCGACCTGCGTGCTGGCCACCAACACCTCCTCGCTGTCGGTCACCGAGATGGCCTCGAAGCTGAAGCACCCCGAGCGGGTCGTCGGCTTCCACTTCTTCAACCCCGTCGCGATCCTGCCGCTGCTGGAGATCGTCCGCGGCGAGCAGACCGACGACGCCTCGCTGGCCACCGCCTTCGCCGTGTCGAAGAAGCTGAAGAAGACCTCCGTCCTGTGCAAGGACGCCCCGGCGTTCGTGGTGAACCGGATCCTGACCCGCTTCATGGGCGAGATCCAGAGCATCATCGACGAGGGCACCCCGATCGCCAGCGTCGAGAAGGCCGTCGAGCCGCTCGGCCTGCCGATGTCCCCGATCGTGCTGCTGGAGCTGGTCGGCCCGGCCATCGCCCTGCACGTCTCGGAGACCCTGCGCGGCGCCTTCCCGGAGCGGTTCTCCGTCTCCGAGAACCTCGGCAAGGTGGTCAAGGCCGGCAAGCGCGGCTTCTACACCTGGGTCGACGGCAAGCAGGTCCTCGACCCCGAGGTGCTGGAGCTGCTGTCCTTCGGCGACACGGTGCTCACCGAGGAGCAGGTCCTGAGCCGCGCCCTGGAGGCCGTGGCGCAGGAGATCGGCCTGATGCTGGAGGAGGGTGTCGTCGCCGAGGCGCAGGACATCGACCTCTGCATGATCACCGGCGCCGGCTGGCCCTTCCACCTGGGCGGGATCACCCCGTACCTGGACCGTGAGGGCGTCTCGGAGCGGGTGAACGGCAAGCGCTTCCTCGCCCCCGGCGTGGCCTCGGTGCCCGCGTAGGGCGTAGCGGTACGCACGACGGAGCCCCGGTGACCCGGAAGGGTCACCGGGGCTCCGTCGTGCTCCGGGGTGCCGTGCCGCCGTCGTGCCGGGCCGCCGGGTCCGGGGGCCCGGCCGGGGTCAGCGCTTGAGGCGGTAGACCACGGTGTCGGCGAAGACGCCGACCATCTCGTAGTGGGTGTCCAGCAGGTTCTCGATCCGCGGGACCATCACCGGCTGGTACGGGGCGATGCCCGAGTCGTCCACGACGACCTCGGGGAGGCCGTTGGCGAGCTCCTTGTCGAAGGTCTGCCAGGCGTTGTTGACGCTGAACTGCTCGCCCACGTTGGGGCTGCCGTCCTTGCCGCCGCTGTAGTTGGTCAGGAAGCCGGCCGTCAGGTAGCGGGTGGCGGGCTTGCGGTCGGCCAGCCAGTACAGCTCCGGGTGCATGCCCCAGACCAGCACGGTGTCCTTGGGGGTGGTCTGGGCGGCGACCGCGGTGGCGACCTCGGTGGTGCGGTTGAGCCGCTCCCCCGGCCAGGCCAGCGCCAGGCCCCAGAACACCGTCGAGGCGACCGTGGTGTACACCAGGACGGGCTTCCAGCGCACCGCCGAGGTGGCCACCGCGCCGGTCCCCAGCAGCACCAGCGGCGGGATCAGCTGCAGGTAGTAGTGGCCGAAGAAGTGGAACCCCACGCTGACCGCGACGACCGAGGAGGCCAGCCAGACCCAGAGGTCGGCGGTGGAGCCGTGCTCCTCGCCGGCGACCGGCAGCGGGCGGTGCCGGTACTTGAGCCAGAGCCGGCGCCCGACCGGGAGCAGGAAGCCCAGGCCGGCCGCGACCAGGATGGCCGAGTTGCCGAGCGCCCGGCCGACCATCTGCAGCCAGGCGCCGCCGAAGGAGGCGTAGTCGCCGCTGCCGGTGACCACCCAGAACAGGAAGCCCTTGGGCTTGGTCAGGATGACCGCGACCAGCGCTATCGGCAGCGTGAACCCGAAGGCGATCTTGAACAGGGCGGGCGGCCAGCGCACCCCGCGCCGGCGGGTGTCCTGGAACAGCATCCAGAGCACCGGCAGCAGCACCGCGCCGCCGGTCTGCTTGGTCAGCGAGCAGAGCGCCACCGCGATGCCGGCGGCCAGCCAGCGGCGGCGTTCGGCGTACCGGAAGGCCGCCACCATCGCGGGCAGCATGAAGACCTCGAAGGTCGCCGCCTGGGTGTCCTCCGGGGAGAGCCCGATGGAGACCAGCAGGTAGAGCAGTCCGGCGCCGGCCCCGGCCCGGTTGCCCCACCGGCCGCGGGCGATGGAGGCCAGCAGGATCGCGGTGACCAGGTGGGCGGCCACCGCCAGCGTGCGCAGCGGCCACAGCGAGGCGGAGCCGAACACGGCGAAGCAGGCCTGGTAGAGCCAGGGCAGCAGCGGCGGCTTGCGGTCCACCACGGTGTCGTACAGCACTCCGCCGTCGGCCAGCATCCGGGCCTGGGTGGCCAGGAAGCCCTCGTCGGGGCTCCAGACCGGCCGGGCGAAGGACGGGACGTGGGTGACCAGCGCGACCAGCGCGAGCACCGGCACCAGCCTGGTCCAGTACCCGGCGCGGACTCGGGTCAGGACGCGCTCGGGCAGGCGCTCGGCCACGGCGGCCAGGCGGAGGCGGGTGGGGGTGGACACGGATGACAACCTACCGGGCGGGATCGGCGCGCACGGCGCCGGTCCCGCCATTCGGTGCGATTGTCAGCTTGTCTCGCGACGAACTGTTACAGGCCTACGACAAACGGTCGTCGCCGGAACGGGTGCCGCCCGCCCTCAGGCCTGGACCGGGGCGGCGTCCAGGCTGGCGACCAGGGCCGCCACCTTCGCGGCGATGTCCGGGGCGTTCAGACCGATCTCGGCCAGGATCTCGCCCCGGCTCGCGTGGTCCAGGAACTCCTGCGGGATCCCGAAGTCGCGCACCGGCAGGTCCACGTCCGCGTCGCGCAGCGCCTGGGCGACCGCGGCGCCGACACCGCCCACCCGGCCGTTGTCCTCGATCGTGACGACCACCCGGTGCTCGGCGGCCAGGCCCGGCAGGGCCGGGTCCACCGGCTTGACCCAGCGCGGGTCCACCACGGTGGCGGTGACGCCCTGGGCGGCCAGCAGGTCCGCGACCTCCAGGCTGGTCGGGGCCATCGCACCGACCGAGACCACCAGCACGTCCGCGCGGTGCGTGCCGCCCGGCTCCTCGGCGGCGCGCAGCACGTCCATGCCGCCGATCCGGCCCACCGCCGCGACGGCCGGGCCGACCGTGCCCTTGGAGTAGCGGACCACGGTGGGCGCGTCCTCGACCTCGACGGCCTCGCGCAGCTGGGCGCGGACCTGGTCGGCGTCGCGCGGGGCGGCGAGCCGCAGACCCGGGATGACCTGCAGGATCGACATGTCCCACATGCCGTTGTGCGAGGCGCCGTCCGTCCCGGTGACCCCGGCCCGGTCCAGGACGAAGGTCACGCCCAGCTTGTGCAGCGCCACGTCCATCAGGACCTGGTCGAAGGCCCGGTTGAGGAAGGTCGCGTAGACCGCGAACACCGGGTGCAGCCCGTTGGTGGCCAGGCCGGCGGCGCTGGTGACGGCGTGCTGCTCGGCGATGCCCACGTCGAAGATGCGGTCCGGGAACGCCTTGGCGAACGGGGCCAGGCCGACCGGGTGGAGCATCGCGGCGGTGATCGCGACGATGTCCTCGCGCTCGTGGCCGAGCGCGACCATCTCCTCGCCGAAGACCGAGGTCCAGTCCTTGCCCGAGCTCTTGACCGGCAGGCCGGTGTCCGGGTGGATCACGCCGACCGCGTGGAAGCGGTCCTCGTCGTTGTTCTCGGCGGCGTGGTAGCCGCGGCCCTTCTCGGTCAGGCAGTGCACGATCACCGGGCCGCCGAAGCCGCGCGCCTTGGTGAGCGCGGACTCCAGGGCGGTCAGGTCGTGGCCGTCGATCGGGCCGATGTACTTGAGGCCGAGGTCCTCGAACATGCCCTGCGGGGCGATGAAGTCCTTGAGGCCCTTCTTGGCGCCGTGCAGCGTCTCGAACAGCTGCTGGCCGACCACCGGGGTGCGCTGCAGCGCGTCCTTGCCCCAGGACAGGAAGCGCTCGTAGCCCTGGGTGGTGCGCAGCGTGGCGAGGTGGTTGGCCAGGCCGCCGATGGTCGGGGAGTAGGAGCGCTCGTTGTCGTTGACGACGATGACGACCGGCAGGTCCTTGGCGTCGGCGATGTTGTTCAGCGCCTCCCAGGCCATGCCGCCGGTGAGCGCGCCGTCACCGATGACGGCGACGACCGGGTCGGCCTTGCCCTTGATCCGGTTGGCCTTGGCCAGGCCGTCGGCGTACGAGAGGACGGTGGAGGCGTGCGAGTTCTCGATCACGTCGTGCTCGGACTCGGCGCGCGAGGGGTAGCCGGAGAGGCCGCCGCTCATCTTCAGCCGGGAGAAGTCCTGGCGGCCGGTGAGCAGCTTGTGGACGTAGCTCTGGTGGCCGGTGTCGAAGAGGATGCGGTCGCGCGGCGAGTCGAAGACCCGGTGCAGCGCGATGGTCAGCTCCACCACGCCGAGGTTGGGGCCGAGGTGGCCGCCCGTCTTGGCGACCTCGGTCACCAGGAAGGTCCGGATCTCCTCGGCCAGGGCGGCCAGCTGTCCGGGCGTGAGCCGGTCGAGATCGCGCGGTCCCCGAATGCGGGTCAGCAGGGCCACCCGTTCCTCCTCGTTCAGTGTTCGCGGACCGCGGGCGGTCCGAGGGGCTTCGCTGCCCGGTCTGGCGGCAGCCCGACGGTCGCGGCCGGTGCCGACCGGTCGAGTCTAATGTCCGCTTGCCGGACACCGAGCGGCGCGGCCCGTACCACCGATCGGATACCGCCATTCCCCGAGGTCGGCCCGGGGGCGCTCGTCACCGTGGATTGACGGACGGACGTACGGCCGTGGTTCAGGCACGACCGAGTGCGCCGGACTCGCCCATCTCGCTCATCACCAGCGCCAGCGCGCCGAGCACCTCCGCCCGCCCGCCCAGGGTGCCGGGGACCACCGAGAGCTGGCGGGCCGCGCTCGGGATCGCGTAGCGGGCCACCGAGTCGCGGATCGGGGCGAGCACCAGCTCACCGGCCTCGGCGAGGTCGCCGCCGAGGATCACCCGGCGCGGGTTGAGCAGGTTGCACAGGGTGGCCACGCCGGTGCCGATCTGCCGGCCCGCGTCGGCGATCACCCGGCGGCACCCCAGGTCCCCCTGGTGCGCCAGCTCGACCACCCGCGGCAGGGTGAGGTCCGGGCCGAGCGTGGAGGTGAGCAGGGAGAGCAGGTACCGCGAGCCGACGAAGGTCTCCAGGCAGCCGCGGTTGCCGCAGCGGCAGACCGGCCCGGCCTCGTCCAGGGTGATGTGCCCTATCTCACCGGCGGTTCCGCCCGGGCCCCGGTAGATCTGGCCGTTGACCACCAGGCCGGCGCCGACACCGCTGGCCACCTTGATGTACGCGAGGTCGCTCAGCCCGCGCCCGGCCCCCAGACCAGCTCGCCCAGGGCACCCAGGTTGGCGTCGTTGTCCACGTGCACCGGCATGCCGAGCCGCTCCGCCAGCTCCCGGCCGGGGGCGATGCCCGTCCAGCCGGGCAGGATCGCGGTGGAGCCCAGCGCGCCCGTCTCCACGTCGATCGGGCCGGGCACGCCGAGGCCGACGCCGATCACCTTGTCCGGGCGGAAGCCGGCCTGCTGGAGCAGCCGCTCCACCATCGCCTCGGCCCGGTCGAAGCCCTGCGCGGCGGAGACGTCCACGTCGATCGGCGCGCTCTCCTCCGCGAGCACCCGGTGCGCCAGGTTCCCGACCGCGACGCGCAGGTGGGTGTGGCCGAAGTCGATCCCCACCACGATGCCGGCGTCCCCGCTGAGCGAGACGCTGCGCGCGCGCCGGCCGCCGGAGGAGGTGTCGGCGACCACGACGGTGCCGCTCTCCTTCAGCTCCCGCACGATGTTGGACACGGTGGCCGCCGAGAGGCCGGTGCCGCGGGCGATCTCGGCCTGGGTCAGCGAGCCGGCCATCCGCACCGCGCGCAGCACCCGCTCCAGGTTCGCCCGGTGCAGGGACGACTGCGAGCCCGGTGTGTCCGTCGACATGATCCACCCTCCCAGGGGGCGGGGGCCCCTCCGTCGGGACGTCCCCTTCAACTCCTGAAGGGTAGGGCCTGTCCCCCGGATCGGCTCGGGGCCGGGCCGATCCGGGGGACGGGGCCGGCCCCGCGGGCACCGCGGTGGCGGCGGAGTGAGCGGCGCGTGGAGGTGTTGCACAGCCTGGACCTGCAGGGACGGGCCACGGCCGTCCTGGCGGCGGCCGAAACCCACTCACCACTACCATGGTGCCCAATCTCACGCGCCCCACCGGACCGCGGACGGTACCGGGCAGGGGAACGCTTCCAGACATGACGGGGAATCAGATGGCAGGGGATCACCCTACGCCGGGGGCCGGCGAAGCGCCGGGCAGCGGCCCGCAGGACAATCGGGGCGTCTCGTTCGGCCGCCCTCCCGGCGGCGTGGACCCGGCCGCCGTGGCGGACCAGATGACGCAGCTCGACGGCGCACCGATCCCGGGCCCGGCCGCACCCGCCGGACCGCCCCCGGCCCAGCCGCCGGCACCGCCCGCGCAGCCGCCGGCCGGCGGCGTCGACTACGCGGCGTACGCGCCCACCGCGGCCGGCTTCCCCAGCCAGGCCCCGCCGCCGGCCGGGGCGCCGGTCGGCCCGTACGACCCCGTCGCCGGGGGCGGCTACCCCGCGCCCGACGCCGGCCAGTCCTACGGCGCCGGCTACGGCTACCCGCAGCAGCAGCCGGGCTACACCTACCCGGGTGCGCCGGCGGTGCCGCCCGCGCCCAAGCAGCGCAACCCCGTGATGCTCTGGGGCGGGATCATCGGCGGCGTCCTGGCGATCGCCATCGTCGCCGCGCTGGTCGTGCTCCTCAAGGGCTCCGACCCGGACCCGGCGCCCAACGCCAACGGGGGCACCACCACCTCCGGCGGCACCACCGGCGGCGTCACCGACGCACCGACCGTCGACGGCACCACCGGCGGCAGCAGCACCGGCGGTGGCGGTGGCGGCAAGGCCAGCTACAACATCGCCTGGAACGCCGCCAAGGCCACCACCGGGGACGGCAGCTCGCAGATGCTCGGCATCTGGGGCACCGACAAGCTCGCGGTGCGCGCCGACAGCACCGGCATCAAGGCCTACAACACCTCGGACGGCAAGGAGGCCTGGACCATCGCCGTCCCGGGCGGCAGCAAGGAGCTGTGCACCGCCTCCTACGCCTCCAACTCCAAGAACATCGCCGCCGTCTCCTTCAACACCGGTGACAGCGACTGCTCCACCATCGGCGCCGTCGACCTCGCCCAGGGCAAGCTGCTCTGGACCGTCAAGGTCTCCAACGACCGGATGTCCTCGCCGACGCTCAGCGTCACCGACAAGGTGGTCGCCATCGGCGGCAACGTCGTCGGCGGCCTGAACATCGACAACGGGGCCGCGGTCTGGCAGTTCCAGCCCCGCGACAAGGACTGCAGCCTGTACGGCCGCGCCGCCGGCAGCCAGATCGCCGTCAGCGACCGCTGCTACGGCGGCTCCGGCCCCAAGTCGCAGCTGGTCGTCGTGGACTCCGACACCGGCAAGACCACCAGCTCGCCGATCACCCTCACCGGCACCATCGAGCGGATCGACAAGGTCGTCCAGGACCAGCCGCTGGTGCTGCTGATGAGCAGCGGCCCCAACGGCGACTACATCCTGCCGTTCGACAAGAGCAACAAGCCCGGCAACCAGATGTCCGTCAAGGAGCCCGGCGCGGACAGCCTGCGCCTCTCCGGCCAGGCCGACGCCTACACCCAGAACGTGGTCAGCGGCACGACCCTGTACGCGCAGGTCAGCGGCAGCAAGTCGGGCATCAACGCGTACGACCTGACCACCGGCAAGCGCATCTGGTCCACCGCGAGCAGCAGCTCCAGCAACGACATGCGGCTCGTCTCCGGCACCGACAAGGACGGCAAGGTCCGCGCCATCGTCAGCCAGGGCTACAACAAGCCCGCCCGGCTGGTGACGCTCTCGCCGACCGACGGTTCGATGACCGACCTCGGCACCATGGCGATGCCCGACGGCCTCGACATCGGGATGAGCCTGTCCGAGTACATCCTCTCCAACGACGGCAACGCGGTGTACGCCTTCCGTCGCGGCAGCTCCGACGCGCCGCTGACGAAGTGGAAGAAGTGACGCCGCCGACGCGGGACGCGTGACGCCGCGGAAGCGGAACCGGTGACACCGGGCGGGGGGGGGGCCGGGCCCCCCCCCCCCGCCCCCCCCCCCCCGCCCGGCGGGGGGGGCCCCCCCCCCGCGCGGGGGGGGGTTGGGCACCAACACCGGCCCCACCGGTGGCGGCGGG
>NZ_JBIALK010000011.1:0-162697 GCF_042873275.1 Kitasatospora sp. NPDC004745
GTGAGGGTGTCGCCGGCGCGGATGACGGCGTGGGTGACGTCGTCGGAGCACTCGGTGGGGCCGTAGGCGTTCATCATCGGGATGTGCGGGTGGCGGTCGTGCCAGCGTCGGCAGAGGTCGGCGGGCAGGGCCTCGCCGGTGACCATCAGCCAGCGCAGGTCCGGGAGTTCGGGGGCGTCGCCCTCGGTGTCCCAGGCGTCGAGGGCGGCGCGCAGCAGGGAGGGGACGACCTCCAGGACGGCGATCCGCTCGTCGCGGGCCATCCCGAACAGGGCGGTCGGGTCGGCGGCCATCTCGGTGCCGGAGACCCGGACGGTGCCGCCGACGACGAGCGGGGCCAGCATCTGCCAGACCGACACGTCGAAGGTGAGCGGGGCGTTCTGGACGACGCCCTCGCCCTCGGTGAGCGAGAGGTCGTCGACCTTGGCCCAGAGGTGGTTCATCATCCCGGAGCGCTGCACCATCGCGCCCTTGGGCTTCCCGGTGGAGCCGGAGGTGAACATCACGTAGGCGAGGTCCAGGCCCTGGCCGCGGGTCGGCAGGGCCGCACCGGCGATGCCGTCGGCCGGGTCGGTCAGCGGCAGCACGGCGGCCGCCCCGGCGGCGACCTCGGCGGCCTGGTCCCGGTACCCGGCGCCGGCCAGCAGGTGGCGGGCGCCGCTGTCGGTCAGCAGCCCGGTGTTGCGGGCGGCCGGGGCGGTCGGGTCGAGCGGCAGGTAGGCGCCGCCCGCGGCCAGGACGGCCAGGACGCCGGTGACGAAGGGGACGCCGGGCTCGGCGTACATCGCCACCACCGAACCGGTGGTGACCCCGGCGTCGCCCAGCCGGGCGGCCAGGCCGCCCGCGCGGGCGAGCAGCTCGCGGTAGGTGATCCGCTCGGTGCCGTCGGCCGCGGCGACCGCGTCCGGCCGGGCGGCCGCGACGTCGCGGATCCGCTCCACCAGTCCCTGGTCGGCGGCGGCGCCGCGGTCCCAGCCGCCGAGCAGGCCGAGCTGCTCGCCGGTGGCGCCCAGGCCCACCTGGCCCAGCGGGCGGTCCGCCGGCATGGTGGCGAGGGTGCCGAGGAAGGTCTCGAACCGGGCCAGGTGGGTGGCGAGTTCGGCGGCGTCGTACAGCTCGGGGTTGCCGTCGAGGTGGATCTCGACGGTGCCGTCGTCCGCGTTGAGGACCGTCATGATGAGGTCCTTGACGATGCCCGTGGACAGGTTGACCACGACCCCGCGGCAGCCCTCGCCGAAGGCCAGCTCCGGGTCCTGGTTGAGCACGTTGATGAACGGGCCGAAGGCGCGCTGGTCGTCGATCCGCAGACCGATGTCGCGGCGCACCCGGTCCCCGCGGTAGCGCTGGTGCTTCAGGGTGCCGGCGACCTCGATCCAGGCCGCGCGCAGCAGCTCGGTGCGGGTCATCTCCGGGCGCACCCGGACGGCCAGCGGCAGGTAGTTGGCGAGCATGCCGGGGATCTCGCGGCTGACCGCGCCGACCCGGCCGGTGACCGGCAGGGTGAGCAGCGGCGCCGGGACGCCGGTGACGCGCTGGGTGTAGGCGGCCATCGCGGCGACCATCAGGACCGGCATGGTGACCTTGCCGTCCTGGGCGAGGGCGTGCAGCGCGGCGGTGGTCTCCGGGGAGAGCCGGGCGGTCTCGCGCAGGGCGACCCGGCCGGGGGCCGGCTCCTGCTCGGAGAGCGACACCAGCTCGGGCACCGCGCCGTGCCGGGCGGAGGTGAGCCGGTCCGTCCAGTAGGCGCGGTCCTTCTCGACGCTGGGGGAGTCGAGGTACTTGCGCTCGGCGTCCAGCAGTCGGTGGAAGGCCGGCATGGCGTCGGCGTCCAGCTCGTCCGGGCCCTCGCCGGCGGCCAGCCGGGTGTAGACGGCGGAGAGCTTCGGGTACAGCAGCGAGCGGCTGAACCCGTCCGCGAGGATGTGGTGCATGCACAGGTAGAGCAGGTGCCGCTCGGCGTCCAGGGTGATCAGGGCGCCGCGGAACAGCGGGAAGTCGGTGACCTTCATCGGGTCGGCGTGGTCCGCCCGCATCCAGCGCTCGGCGGCCGCCAGCGGGTCCGCCTCGCCGCTGAGGTCCACCGTCCTGAGCGGGATCTGCGCGAGCGGGCGGATGATCTGGCCCGGCGCGCCGTCCTCCTCGACGAACTGGACGCGCAGCCCCTCGGCCTCGTGGCCGAGGCGCTGCAGCGCCCGTCCGAGCAGCTCGGGGTCGAGCGGCCCGCGGATGTCGATGTAGTCCGCCATGTTGTAGGCCAGCGGCCCGTCGGCGAACTGCTCGTCGAACCAGATCTCGGCCTGCGCCGCGGTCAGCGGCAGGACTGCGTTCCGGGTGGTGGTCACTGCTTTGCTCTCCGTCATCCTCGGCCTCGGCCCCGCCGCGACACTCTCGACCTCTGACACCGCTGTTCGCGCCCGTGCGGTCCGCTCAGCCGGACACGGGCTGCAGCCCGGCGGCGACGCCCGCCCCGAGCCCGCGGTGCTCGATCCCGGGCAGCAGGCCCTCCGGGCCGACCGTGTCGCGCACCCACGCGTCGTGGTAGACGGTGTCCATGTAGCGCTCGCCCAGGTCCGGGGCGATGGTCACGGCGGTGATCCGCTCGCGCACCCCGCCCGCGCCGTCGCCGTGGTGCTCGTCCAGCCAGCGCAGCGCCCCGCTGACGGCCGTCCCGGTGGACCCGCCGAACAGGAAGCCGCCGCGCATCAGCTCGCGGCAGGTGCGGACGGTGTCGGCCTCCTCGACGAGGATCGGGGCGTCGACCAGCGTGTCGTCGAGCAGCGGCGGACGGACGCTGGTGCCCAGGCCCGGGATGTGCCGGGTGGCCGGCGGGGTGCCGAAGGTGACCGAGCCGACGCTGTCGACCGGGATCACCCGCACCGAGGGGCGCCGCTCGCGGAAGTACCGGGCGCAGCCCATCAGGGTCCCGGTGGTGCCCGCGCCGACGAACAGCACGTTCAGGTCCGGGAACTCGCGGGCGATGGCCGGCGCGGTGGTCCGGTAGTGGGCCATCCAGTTCCCCGGGCTCAGGTACTGGTTCAGCCAGACCCGCTTCTCGTCGGCGGCGAGCAGCGCCTTGACGTGGCGGATCCGGGCACCGAGGAGGCCCTCGGTCTCGTGCGGCACGTCGATCAGGTGCACCTCGGCGCCGTACGACTCCATGGTGCGCCTGGTCACCTCGTTGCAGCGCGAGTCGGTGACACAGATGAACTTGTAGCCGCGGCTGGCGGCGAGCACGCTCAGGGCGACGCCCATGTTCCCGGAGGACGACTCCACCAGGGTCGAGCCGGGGCCGAGCACCCCGGCGGCCTCGGCCTGGGCGACCATCTCCCGGGCGGCCTTCAGCTTGATGGACCCGGCGAAGTTGAACCCTTCGACTTTCAGGAAGAGACGGTGCCCGAAGAACGGCTGCAGATTCACGAAGAGGTCGCTGACCTCGAATTCGTGCGACGCGGAAATGACCGGCACTTGGAGACTCCTGGCCTTCGGTAACGAATTAGCCTCGGCGGCAAGCCTCTCGTCGCGCGCTGACGAGGGGCTGACGGATTGCTGACGGGGCCCGCCACCAGGGTTTCGGGCCGCCGGGGAGCCGCGCGTCAGCGGTCCGTCAGTTGCCGGTCAGTTGCCCGTCAGCGCCATCGGAAAACGTTTGTTATTCCGCACCATGCAGGCCTTCCATGAGGAGCCCGGTTTGAATCGGCCGTCCGCCATCAGTGAAGTCCTCCCGCTCTCGCCGCTGCAACAGGGACTGCTCTTTCTCTCGGAGTACGACCGCGAGGGGACGGACGTCTACACCATTCAGCTGGTGCTCGACCTCGAGGAGCTGACCGACGCCGACGCCGCAGCGCTGCGCACCGCGGCCGGCCTCCTCCTGGAACGGCACCCCAACCTGAAGGCCTGCTTCCGGCACCGCAAGAACGGCGAGGCGATCCAGGTCGTCCCCACCTCCGTCGAGCTGCCCTGGCGGGAGGTCGCGGTGACGGCCGCCCCGGCGGGGCCGGAGGAGGAGTTCGACCGGCTCGCCGAGGAGGACCGGCTGCGCCGCTTCGACCTCGCCCGCCCGCCGCTGCAGCGGATCACCCTGGCCCGTGCCGGGGGCGGCCGCTGCCGGCTGATCTGGACCGTCCACCACATCCTGGTGGACGGCTGGTCGATGGTCTCGCTGATCGGCGAACTCGCCGCGCTCGCAGAGGAGGTGAAGGCCGGCGGTACGCCGTCGAAGGAGCCGCGCACCGGCGCCGCCCGCTACCAGGCGCACCTGGCCTGGCTCGGCGCGCAGGACAAGGAGGCCGCCCGGCGGGCCTGGACCGGCGCCCTGGCCGGAGTGGTCGACCCGACCCGGCTGGTGCCGGCGGGCCGGGCCCGGGCCGAGGGGGCCGGCGCGCTGCCGCAGGCCGTCCCGCTGGACCTGACCCCCGAGGTCTCGGCCGCGCTGACCGCCTTCGCCCGCTCGCGCGGTCTGACCGTCAACGCCGTGGTGCAGGGCTGCTGGGCGCTGCTGCTGTCCCGGCTGACCGGCCAGGACACGGTGCTGTTCGGCGCGGTCACCTCCGGCCGCCCGGCCGAGGTCCCGGACGTCGAGCGGATGGTGGGCCTGTTCGCCAACACCCTGCCCGTCCGGGTGGACGTCGACCCGGCCCGCACCCCGGCCGAGCTCTTCGCCGACGTGCAGCGCTCGCAGGCCGACCTGCTGGCGCACGAGCACCTGACCCTGGCGGAGGTCCAGCAGCTGACCGCGGTGCGCGGCGAACTCTTCGACACCGCCCTGATGTTCCAGAACTACCCGATGGGCGGCCTGCCGCTGGCCACCGCCGGCGGCCCCCGGGTGACCGGCGCCGACGTCCGCTCCGCCACGCACTTCCCGCTCACCCTGACCGTCTTCCCCGGCACCCCGTTCGGCCTCGCGGTCAACCACGTGCCGGCGCTGGTCGACCGGGCGGAGGCCGAGCTGGTCGGGCGGCGCTTCGCCCGGCTGCTGGCCGCCGCGGTCACCGCGCCCGACGAGCCCTGCGGCCGGCTGGACGTGCTGGACGAGGCCGAACGGGACCGGGTCACCGAGGACCGCAACGCCACCGCGACGCCGCTGTCCGGGCACTGGCTGGCCCCGCTGCTGGACGCCCGGGCCGCCCTCGCCCCCGACGCCCCCGCGGTCCGCTGCGGCGACGAGCGGCTGACCTACCGCCGGCTCCACGAGCGCGCCGACGAACTGGCGGCCGCGCTGACCGCCGCCGGCGCCGGGCCCGAGCAGGTCGTGGCGATCGCGCTGGACCGCTCCTGCGACCTGGTGGTGGCCGCCCTGGCCGTCCTCAAGTCCGGTGCCGCCTACCTGCCGCTGGACCCGGACTACCCGGTCGACCGGCTGCGCTACATGCTGGCCGACGCCGTCCCGGTGGTCACCCTCACCCACCGCCGGGTCCGCGAGCTCCTCACCGCGGACGGCGGCTCGGCCACCGGCGAGCTGTGGGTGCTGGACGGCACGGAGACCGGGGCCGGTGCGCACGGGCAGCGCGCACGCACGGCCCCGCTCGCCGACCACCCCGCGTACGTGATCTACACCTCGGGCTCCACCGGCCGCCCCAAGGGCGTGGTGGTGCCGCACGGCGCCCTGGTCAACCTGGTCGAGGACATGGTCGCCCGCTTCGCGGTGACCCCCGCCGACCGCTTCCTCGCCGTCACCACCTTCGGCTTCGACATCGCCAACCTGGAGCTGTTCGTCCCGCTCGCCGCCGGCGCCGAACTGCTGGTCGCCGACCGCGGGACGGTCCGCGACCCGGCCGCGCTGGCCGACGCCGTCACCGGGCTGGACGCCACCCTGCTGCAGGCCACCCCCAGCCTCTGGCAGTCGCTGGCCGCCGACCACGCCCCCCGGCTGGCCGGGCTGCGCGCCCTGGTCGGCGGCGAGGCGCTGCCCGAACCCCTGGCCCGTACGCTCACCGCGCACTGCGCGTCGGTGACCAACGTGTACGGCCCGACCGAGACCACCATCTGGTCCACCGCCGCACCCCTGACCGACCCCGAGGCCGGCCCGCCGCCGATCGGCGGCCCGATCGCCAACACCCGGGTGTACGTCCTGGACGGCGCGCTGCGCCCGGTGCCCGACGGCACCTTCGGCGACCTCTACATCGCCGGCACCGGCCTGGCCCGCGGCTACCTGGGCCGGGCCGGCCTGACCGCCGAGCGCTTCGTCGCGGACCCGTACGGGCCGTCCGGCGCGCGGATGTACCGCACCGGCGACATCGTCCGCTGGGACGCCGCCGGCGCCGCCCTGGAGTACGCGGGGCGCAGCGACCACCAGGTGAAGATCCGTGGCTACCGCATCGAGCTCGGCGAGATCGAGTCCGTGCTCGCGGCGCAGCCCGGAGTGACGCGGGCCGTCGTCACGGCCCGCACCGACCGGGCGGGGGACGCCCGCCTGGTCGCCTATGTCGTACCGGCAGGGATCGACCGCGACCGGTTGCGGGAGCGGGCGTCATCGGTGCTGCCCACGCACATGGTCCCTGCCGTGTACGTTCCCTTGGACGATCTGCCGCTGACCCCCAACGGCAAGATCGACCGCAAGGCCCTGCCCGCCCCGCCGGACGAGCGGGCGGGCACCGGGCGCGCGCCCGTGGGCGAACGCGAGGAGCTGCTCTGCGCGGTCTTCGCCGAGGCCCTCGGCCTCGACCGGGTCGGCGCGGACGACGACTTCTTCGAGCTGGGCGGCCACTCGCTGTCCGCGACGAGGGTCGCCAACCGGCTGCGCGCCGCGCTCGGCGCCGACGTCCCGGTGCGGGCGCTGTTCGACGCCCGGACGGCCGAGGCGCTGGCCCGGGCCCTCGACCCGGAGGCGCCCGAGGCAGCCGGCGAACCGGCCGGCCCCCGGCGCCCCGCGCTGCGGGCCGTCCCCGACCGGCCGTCCTCGGTGCCGCTCTCGCACGCCCAGGAGCGGCTCTGGTTCCTGGACAAGATGGACGGCCCGACCGGCACCTACAACATCCCGCTGGCCGTGCGCCTCACCGGCCCGCTGGACGCCGCCGCGCTCGCCGCCGCCGTCCGGGACGTGGTGGCCCGGCACGAGAGCCTGCGGACCGTCTTCGCCGAGGCCGACGGGCTGCCCTCGCAGCTGGTGCTCTCCCCCGGGGAGGCCGACGGGGCCGGCGCCCGGCTGGTCGTGGTGGACCTCGCCGGATCGGAGCCGGGCGCGCTCGGGGCGGCACTGGCCGCCGAGGCCGCCCACCCCTTCGAGCTCTCCGCCCAGGTGCCGCTGCGGGCCCGGCTGTTCGTGCTCGGCCCGGACGACCACGCACTGGCCCTGACGGTGCACCACATCGCCGCCGACGGCTGGTCGCTCGGCCCGCTCGCCCGGGACCTCTCCACGGCCTACCGGGCCCGGCTGGCCGGTGCCGCACCCGGCTGGGAGCCGCTGCCGGTGCAGTACGCCGACCACGCGCTGTGGCAGCGCGAACTGCTCGGCTCCAAGGACGACCCGGACAGCCTGGCCAGCGCCGAACTCGCGCACTGGCGCGAAGCGCTGGCGGGCATCCCGGAGGAGCTGGAGCTGCCCACCGACTTCCCGCGGCCGGCCCGGGCCGGGCACCGCGGCGGCGAGGTCGGGTGCACCGTGCCCGCGCCGACCCACGCCCGGCTCGCCGAGCTGGCCCGGCGCGGCGGCGCGAGCCTGTTCATGGCCGTCCAGGCCGGTCTCGCCGCCCTGCTCACCCGGCTCGGCGCGGGCACCGACATCCCGCTCGGCAGCCCGGTGGCGGGGCGCACCGACGACGCCGTCCGCGACCTGGTCGGCTTCTTCGTCAACACCGTGGTGCTGCGCACCGACACCTCGGGCGACCCGAGCTTCACCGACCTGCTCGGGCGGGTCCGGGAGAGCGACCTGACCGCCTACGCGCACGCCGAGCTGCCCTTCGAGCACCTCGTCGAGGAGCTCAACCCGGTCCGCTCGATGGGCCGGCAGCCGCTCTTCCAGGTGATCCTGGCCTTCGAGAACAGCGCCGACCCGCTGCCCGCGATGCCCGGCCTGACCGCCGAGGTGCTGCCGGTCGGCTCCACCACGGCCAAGTTCGACCTGTCCTTCCAGGTGCTGGAGCGGACCGGCCCGGACGGCTCCCCGGCCGGGCTGGACATCCGCCTGGAGTACCGCGAGGACCTCTTCACCGGGGCGACGGCGGCCCGCCTCGCCGGGGCCCTGGCCACCCTGCTCGGCTCCGCGGCCGGCACCCCCGACGCCCCGCTCAGCGCCCTCGACCTGCTCACCGCCGAGGAGCGGCGGGTCCTGCTGGAGGAGTGGGCCGGCCCGACCGCCCCGCTCACCCCGGTCACCCTGACGGAGCTGTTCGAGGGCCTGGCCGCCGCGGACCCGGAGCACCCGGCCCTGATCGGCCCCGACGGCGTGCCGGCCGGACCGGCGACCATGCGGCTGTCCTACGCGGCGCTCAACGGGCGGGCCAACCGGCTCGCCCACCTGCTGCTGGAGCGCCGGGTCGGCCCGGGCGACGTGGTCGCGCTGGCCATGCCGCGCTCCGCGCCGCTGGTGGTCGCGCTGCTCGCGGTGCTGAAGACCGGCGCCGCCTACCTGCCGGTCGACCCGCAGTACCCGGCCGACCGGATCGCCTACATGCTGGGCGACGCGGCGCCCGCCCAGGTGCTGACCGTCGAGGCCGTCGCCGACCGGCTGCCCGGGCTGCCCGACGGCGTCGTGCCGCTGGTCCTGGACTCGCTCGCCACCCGCTCCGACCTGACCGGCCGGCCGGACCACGACCCCGTCGACGCCGAGCGCACCCGTCCGCTCGGGCCGGACGACGTCGCCTACGTGATCTACACCTCGGGCTCCACCGGCCGCCCCAAGGGCGTCGTGGTGCCGCACCGGGGGGCCGCCAACCTGGTCGCCAACCACCGGGCGCGGATGGGCGCCGGGCCGGACACCCGGGTGCTGCAGTTCGCCTCGTTCAGCTTCGACGCCACCGTGTGGGAGCTCGGGGTCTCGCTGTTCTCGGGCGGCACCCTGGTGTGCGCCACCGACGAGAGCAGGGTCTCCGGGGAGGTGCTGGGCGCGCTGCTCGCCGAGCACCGCGTCAACCACGTGGTGCTGCCGCCGACCGTGGTGGCCGGCCTGCCGGACGACGTGGTGCTGCCCGAGGGCCTGCACCTGCTGGTCGGCGGCGAGGCCTGCCCGCCCGCGCTGGTCGACCGCTTCGCCCCGCTGACCGAGTTCCGCAACGCCTACGGCCCGACCGAGGCCTCGGTCTGCGCGACCTGGAGCGACCCGCTGCTGCCGGGCAGCGGCCGCCCGCCGATCGGCCGCCCGCTGGACAACCACCGCCTGTACGTCCTGGACGCGGCGCTCGCGCCCGCGCCGGTCGGCGTCACCGGGGAGCTGTACATCGCCGGCACCGGCCTGGCGCACGGCTACCTGGGCCGCCCGGTCACCACGGCCGAGCGCTTCGTCGCCGACCCGTACGGCCCGGCCGGCACCCGGATGTACCGCACCGGCGACCTCGTGCGCTGGCGGGCCGACGGCACGCTCGACTACGTCGGCCGGGTCGACCACCAGGTCAAGCTGCGCGGCTTCCGGATCGAGCTCGGCGAGGTCGAGGCCGCGCTGGTGCGCCACCCGGTGGTGGTCCAGGCCGCGGTGCTGGTCGTCCCCTCGCCCACCGGGGTGCCCCAGCTGACCGGGTACGTGGTGCCGCTGCCCGGCGTCGCCGCCGTGGACGTGCCGGTGCTGCGCGCCTTCGTCGCCGAGTCGCTGCCCGCGCACATGGTGCCCGCGACCCTGGTGACGCTGCCCGCGCTGCCGCTGACCGCGAACGGCAAGCTCGACACCCGCGCGCTGCCGGCCCCCGGCTCGGCGCCCGCGGCCGGCCGGGGCCCGGCGCAGCCGCCGAGCACCCCGGCCGAGGAGGCCATCGCGGGGGTCTTCGCCGAGATCCTCGGGCTGGACGGGATCGGCGCGGACGACGACTTCTTCGCCCTCGGCGGGGACAGCCTGCGCTCGGTGCAGATCGTCAGCCGGGCCGCCAAGGCCGGTTTCACGCTCTCGCTGGCCGACGTCTTCACGCACAAGACGGTGGCGGCGCTCGCCGCGGCCGCCCGGCCCTCCGGGCCGGCCCCGCGGGTGACGCAGGAGCTGCTGGAGCCGGTCCTGGCGATCCGCCCGACGGGCTCCGCCGAGCCGCTGTTCTGCGTGCACGGCGGGGTGGGCTTCGGCCTGCCGTACGCCGAACTGGCCCCGCACGTCGATCCGGACCGGCCGGTGTACGCGCTGCAGTCCGACGGCGTCGCGGCCGCCGAGGGGGAGTGGGACCGGCCGGAGAGCGTCGAGGAGCTGGCGGAGCTCTACCTGGCCAGGGTCCGCCGGGTGCAGCCGCACGGCCCGTACCACCTGCTGGGGTGGTCCTTCGGCGGCCTGGTGGCGCACCAGATGGCGGTCCGCCTGCAGGCGGAGGGCGAGCGGGTGGCCTTCCTGGCGGCGCTGGACGTCTTCCCGGTGCGCGAGGGGGACCACGACCCGACCGACGAGGAGATCCGCTCGGCCTTCCTCGCCCACCACGCCGCGGGGGCCGGCATCGACGACCGGGAGCTCGGCCGGCTGATGACGGTGATGCGCCACCACACCGACATCGCGCGGGAGTTCACGCCCGGGCGGTTCGACGGGTCGCTGCTGCTGTTCACCGCGGCGGACGAGGTCCAGGGCGCCCCGGCCGCCGAACTGGCCGACCGCTGGCGCGCGCACCTGACCGGTGCCCTCACCCTGCACGAAGTCCCGTGCGGGCACGAGGAGATGCTCGCCCCGGCGGCGGCCCGCCGGATCGGCGCGGTGGTCGACACCGGGCTGCGCGGGTCCTGAAACGCCCGGTGGCCGGGCCCGGGAGACCGGGCCCGGCCACCGCCGGAGCGACGCACGAGAACGACACGCGCCGGAACGACGCGCAAGAACGCCGGCGGCCCCTGACGGAGCCGCCGGCGGACGGGGCGAGCTGCCCTCGCCCCGGGAGTCACCCCGGGAGCTGTCCGGGACCTACAGGGAGGGATCCTGCATCAGGATCGCCTGGTAGAGGTGGTGGAGCCGGCGGCTCGGCTTGAGCCCCAGCTCCTCGTCGAGCCACTTCCGCGTGCGGTGGAAGATGTCGACGGCCTCGGACTGTCTGCCGCACCGGTAGAGCGCGATCATCAGCTGCTCGCTGAACCGCTCCCGTTCCGGGTACTGCGCGAGCAACTGCTTCAGCTCGGCCACCACCGCGGCGGCCTCGCCGGCCTGGAGCTGAGCCGCGATCAGGTCCTCGCGGGCCGTCTTGCGCTGTTCGTCCAGACGCAGCGCGACGGCCCGGCACCAGGGCCCGTCGCTCGTGTCGAGCAGGGCCGGTCCGCGCCACATCGCGAGTGCCCCGCGGAGCGTGTCCATGGCTTCGTACGGCCGGTCGCCGACCAGCTGCGCGCCCTTCTCCGCCGTCCGCAGGAACCGGTACGCGTCGACCGACTCCTCCGAGACGTTCAGCATGTATCCGTTGTCGACCGTGCGGATGACCTCCTGGTCCGGCCCCTCCAGGCCGAGCTCCGCCAAGGACTTGCGCATGCGCTTGACGTTGGCCTGCAGCGCGTTGCGCGCGTTCTTGAGCGGTGCCTCCCCCCACAGTTCGTCGATCAGCTCGTCGAACGCGACGACCTGGCCGGCGTTGAGCGCCAGCATGGTCAACATCACGCGGTTCTTCTTCGCCCTTAGACCTACTGTGCGTTGACCGTCGCCGATCAACAGTGGGCCCAAAATGGAGATGTACACCAATTTCCCCGTCCCTAGCGGTGAACTCCAGCCACAAGCTTTTCTGTTGAGACCTCAGGCCCGCCACTACGAACAGCGGTCGACTTGTTTAGGGGGGCCTGAAAATGGGGAAAAGCCTGGGTATCATTCGCGCTGGTCAAGTATCGGTCACACGTGGCTCGTGCGGCCATGTACCTTCGTACATGAGTTGGTGGACCTGGGCCACCAGCCCTACCTGAAGCCGCGACTCCACACCGAGCTTCGCCAGGATGTTGGCCACGTGGGCCTTCACCGTGCGCTCGGTGACGTGCAGTCGGGCGGCGATGCCGCGGTTGGAGTGCCCGGCCCCGATCAGGTCGAAGACCTGTCGTTCCCGTCCGGACAGCGTCCCGACCCGGTTGAGCTCCTCATGCCAGCGCGTCGAGGCGAGGCTGCCGTCACTGTGCATGGCCACCCCCCTGACCGCCCCCTGCTTCCCCGTTGTGCGGTTGCCGGCCCGCCTCCCCCCTCGGAAGGCTCTCACGCACCGGCGAACGCGCATGCGATTCTACAACTCCCGTAACAAACCACCACAGGATAGGTGGAGTCAAACACCTTGTCATGGCCGTTATCAGACGGGTATGCGCACGAAAACGGCCGGGGGGAAGGATAGCCCTTCCCCCCGGCCGGTACGGGTGGTTCCGGTGTTACGGAAGTGTCGTCCGGGCCGCCGAGGCCGCCGCGGCGGCCGCCACGATGGCGGGGATCCGCGGGGTGCGGGTGGTGGTCTGGCGGGCCAGCCGCGAGGGCCACCAGGTCTTCCAGCCGAGCAGGGTGACCACGGCCGGCAGCACGACGATCCGGATCACCGTGGCGTCGAGCAGCACCGCGCAGGCCATGCCGACCCCCATCTGCTTCATCTCGATGAAGTTCAGCGAGGCCAGCAGGGCGAACACGCAGACCATCACCACCGCGGCGCTGGTCACCACCCCGGCGGTGCGGGTGATCCCCTGCTCCACGGCCTCCTTGACGGACAGTCCGCCGCGGGCCGCCTCCCGGATCCGGCTGACCACGAACACGTGGTAGTCCATCGAGAGGCCGAGCAGGATCACGAAGAGCATCAGCGGCAGCCAGGCGACCACCCGGCCGGTGGACTCGAAGTGCAGCAGGTCCTCCGCCCAGGTGTGCTGGAAGATCAGCGCGAGCAGGCCGAAGGAGGCCGCCGCGGACAGCACGTTGAGCACCACGGTGATCAGTGCCAGCATCACCGAGCGGAAGGCCGCGGTCATCACCAGGAAGGTCAGCACCAGGGCCACCCCGAGCACCCAGGGCATCTTGCGCATCACGTTCGCCCGGTAGTCGACGTCGAAGGCGACGTCGCTGCCGCCGACCGCGAACTGGGCGCCGGCGATCGCGCCGAGGGTCTGCGGGGCGAGGTCCTCGCGCAGCCGGGCGAGCGAGGCGCGGGCCTCCGGGGAGCCGCTGTCGAACCGGGTGCCGATCGCCACGGTGGCCACCGTCCCGCTCTGCGAGGTGCGCACCACCGGGGCGGGGGAGTGCACGAAGAGGTCGTCCCGGGAGGTGAGGTCGACCAGCGCGGTCACCGCGGTGGCCAGCTCCCAGGCCTTGCCGTCCGGGACCTTCACCGCGACGGTGTGGGTGTCCGCCGGGCTCGGGAACGACCTGGTCAGCCGCTCGTTGGCCTGCATCGCCGGGATCGAGCGGGGCAGGTCGTCGATCCCGGTGGCCTTGAGCTTCAGGCCGAGGGCCGGCACCGCGAGCAGGAGCAGGGCGCCGACCGAGAGCACCAGCGCGATCACCGGGTGGCGCAGCGAGGGCTTGAGCATCGTCGACCAGAGCCGCGGCTTCACCCCGCCGGCCTGGGTGAGCCGCCACACCAGCGGCACCCGGGGGGCGTCCAGGAAGCGGCCGAACCGGGAGAGCATGGCCGGCAGGACGGTCAGCGAGGAGATGATCGCGATCCCGACCACCAGCACCGCGCCGGTGGCCATCGACTCGAAGGCGATGTGACCGGCGAGGTAGAGCGCCCCCATCGAGATCATGACGACCACGCCGGACACCAGCACCGAGTGCCCGGAGGTGGCGGCCGCGATCTCGATGGCGTCGATGTTGTTGGCGCCCAGGGCCCGTTCCTCGCGCTGGCGCTTGAGGTAGAACAGCGAGTAGTCGACCCCGATGGCCATCCCCATCAGCACGATGACGTGGGTCACCGGCCCCGGGTCGGGCACCAGCTGGGAGGCCACCCCCCACAGGCCGAGCCCGGCGAGCACCGAGGACAGGCCGAGCACGACCGGGACGCTCGCGGCGACGATCGCACCGAAGACGAAGACCATGACGAGCAGGGTCACCGGCAGGCTCAGCACGGTGGCCTTGCCGAGGTCCTTGCTCAGCATCTCGTTCAGCCCGGCCTTGATCGACCCGGCGCCGACCAGCTCCATCCGCAGGTCGGTGTGCGACTCGTGGGTCCTCGCCACGGCGTCGATGATCGGCTGCACCCGGTCGGAGGCGGTCTCCGGATCCCCGTCCAGGGTCACCGGGACGAGCATCGCCGAGCCGTCCGGGGCGGACACCGGCTCGTCCACGGCGCTGATGCCGGGCACGTCGCGCAGGTCGCGGGCGGCGTCCGAGGCGGCCGCCCCGGCCCGGACCGGGTCGAGCTGCCCACCGCCCCACGGGGTGATGAGGACGTTCTCCACCGCGCGCTCCTGCAGACCGCCGCTGCGGGCGATCTCGGCCGCCCGGCCGGACTGCCCGATGGAGAGGTCGGAGGTGGTGGCCTGCCGGGTGCCCGTGACGCCGCCGACCACCAGGGCCCCCACGACGAACACCACCCAGAGCGTTATCGCCCACCAGGGGTGGACGGCGCTCCACCGAGCGGCCCTGGTGATCACGTTCCTGCCTTCCACGATCACGTTCCCCTCCTCAGAAGAAATGCCCGGATCGGCCACGGGCCTGACTTCCGAGTCCGGCCGGTGCGGTGCGACGTTTGCTCGCGTCCCTGAATCTAGTGACGCTCCGGCGCATGATCACGGGTACAACTTCGACGATTCGAGGGGGAGTTTCTTCTACTTGACAGCCTCGTCGAGAACCGACTCGGGGCTCGACGCGAGTACCGGTGGGAGAGTGTCGACACCGGATTCCCCAGGCGGAATTTGATACCACATCCGCCGGGACACGTTAAAGGGCCCGTCGCCGGTCAGTGCGACGGACCCCGCGTATCCCCCGGGCAGCGGCAGATCGACGACTCTCCACGGACCGGGCAACGGCCCGGAGCGTGCGTACACGGCGGCCTCCCGGCCGGGGTGGGCGACGGGGATCCCCATGCCCTGGGTGAGTCTGCCGCCGGAGGCCTTCACACAGGCCTCCTTCCTGGTCCACAGCCGGGTGAAGACCGGCTGCCCGCCGGCGGCCACCGCGGCCCGCTCCTCCGGGGGGAAGAAGCGTCCGGCCAGCCGGTCGACGTCGAGGTCCGGGCGGGCCAGCTCGACGTCCACCCCGACCGGCCGCGCAGCCAGCGCGAGCAGGGCGGTCTCGCCCGAGTGGGAGAGGCTGAAGTGCAGCCCGTCCGCCCCCGCGACGGCGGGCTTGCCCCACGGTCCGCGGGTGAAGCGCAGCCCGTCCGGGGGGAGCCCGAGGCGCTCGCCGAGGACGATCCGGGTGGCGGCGTGCGCGATCACGAAACGGCGCCGCAGGCCGGGCAGCCGCCCGGCCCGGGCGCGCGCCCGCTCCTGCTCGTCGAGCAGCTCCTCCAGGTGCGGCGGGTAGCCGTCCGGGTCGTCCGGCGCGGCGCCGCCGCCCCGGTCCCCGGGGCGGCGCGCGCCGTTCAACGGAATCCTCCAGATCTCGACCGAATCCCGAGCGGAGGACTGTTCGGTCCTGTTCAGAACCGGCCCACCTTTCCGGTGTGCAGCCCCTGGAACAGATTGAGCTTCTGGATGTTCCGTGTCCCCTCCATGAACTCCACGCCCCTTGCGTCGCGGGCGAGTTTGTCGAGGAGCGGATGATCCAGCCGCGCACCCGGTCCGAAGAATCCGAGTGCGCTCATCGTCACGTCCTCGGCGAGTTCGCAGGCGCGGGCCTTCGCCGCGGAGGAGAGGTGTCCGGCGGCCGGCCGGCGGTCCACCGCGAGGGCCGCGCGGTAGGTCAACCCCCGTGCGGCGTCGATCCGCCGGCCGAGCGACTCGAACAGCTCGCGCTCCGCCCCGCGCAGCTCCTTGCGGTTCTCGGCGACGTAGTCGTGCGCGGCGCGGGCGATGCCGAGGGCGATCGCGGCCACGCTGGGGCGGAGCTGGTTGAAGACCGAGACGATGCTCCACATCCCGCGCCGGGTCGGTGGCAGGTGCGTGCCGAGCACCCGCTCGGCCGGCACGTGCACCCGGTCGAGGGTGATCCGGGTCAGCTGGACGCCGCGCAGTCCGAGGGTGGGCAGCGGCTCGGCCCGGAAGCCCGGGTCGGCGGTGTCCACCAGGACGGCCAGCACGCCGAGCCGCTCGGTGCCCGCGACGCGGGCGAACACCGCGCCCAGGTCGGCGCGGGCGGCGTTGCCGACGTAGCGCTTCTCGCCGTCCAGGAGGTACGAGCCGTCGCCGACCGGGGTCAGCGTGGTGGTCATCTCGCCGATGGCCGAGCCGCGCTCGGGCTCGGTGAGGGCGAAGCAGGTCCAGCGGGGGCGCTCGGCGAGCCGGCCGTACACCCAGTCCTTCTGCGCCTGGCTGCCGAGCACGCTCAGCAGGACCCCGCACATCGAGGCTCCGGGCGAGCCGAGCATCATCCCGGCGTCGCCGCGCGCCAGTTCCTCGCTGACCAGGACGCGCTCCAGGGTGGCCAGGCCGTGCGCCGGGCCGGCCCCGGCCTCGGCGGACGCGCGGTCCCAGTCCGGCGGCACCTGGTGCCCGGCCAGGAAGCGCACCGCGGGGAGGTCCAGGAAGCGGTGGACGGCCTCCGGGTCCCGGTCGAGTTCGAGCGCGCCCGCCCGCAGGTCGTCGGCCCACCGCCGCACGTACCGGTGCGTGGTGTCGAGCGAGGCCGGCAGGCTGGTCACGCGTTGTCCTTCCGGGAGGTGGCGTTCGTGGCGGGGACCCCGGCGGGGCCCGGCCAGCCGCAGTAGACGTCGGCGAGCAGCTCGGAGGCGTACGCCGTCCGGCCCGGCCCGTCGGCGGTGAAGCCGTGGGCGCCGAGCAGCCGCAGCAGCGCCCGGTCCGCCTGGGTGATCTGGGCCTGGAGCCGGGCCAGGGCCGCGGCGTCCAGCGGCAGCACGGGGGCGAGCGGGGAGTCCGGGGCGACGCCCTCGGCGAGGTCGTCGAGGACGCCCTCGATCTCGAGGTGGTCGATCAGCACGTCGGCGAGCGCCCCCTTGACCAGCTGCTGCAGCAGCAGCGAGGTGCCCTCGACCTGGCGGGCCGCGAGGTAGGCGGTGCAGGCCTCGCGCAGCCGCTCGGACGCGCCGAGCCGCAGCCAGGCGAGCCCGGTGCCCCAGTCGTGGGAGTCCGGGCCGGCCGGGGCCGGCGGGGTGGCGGCGGGGCCGAGGACGGCGAGTCCCGGCACCGGGTCCGCACCCCCGTCCCCGTCCTCCTCCTCGTCGAACTCGGGGAGGTCCCCGAGCAGTTCGCGCGGGACCACGGCGTGTCCGCGCGGGCCGCGCGGGGCCACCCCGGGGGACAGCGCGCGGGAGAGCAGGGTCAGCGCCGGGACGAGTCCGTCGTTGCGGGCACTCGTCCGTGCCTCCCGCCAGTGCTCGCGCACCTCGGCCGGAACCGTCATCGGACCCTCAGCTCCCCCGTGTCGAGCGTGCAGTAGGCCAGGAGGCCGCGCTCCCGGTCGTAGTCGGCCACCACCACCGGGCGGTCCCGGTCGGTGACGGCGAGCAGGGCGGCCCAGCCGCCGGTGGCGGGCTGCCCGTCCGCCACCCTGATCAACGTCCCGTCGTGCGCCGGAAGTTCAGCGCCGGCGTCGGAGAGGCCGGCGCCGGCCACCACCGACGCCCGGTCGTCCCAGTCGGCGAACAGCCCCGGCTCGGGGAGGCCCTGGGCGGCCCCGCCCAGGGCGGCGTCGCCGCCGTCCCAGTGCAGCAGCAGGGCGACCGCGGCGTCCGCGTGGACGGCGGACTGCCCGGTCGCGGGCAGCGGGAACGGCTGGGTGCCCTGGTCCACGACCAGCAGCAGCAGCCGCGACCAGCCGCAGCGCCGGGCGTACTCCACGGCCACCCGCAGCGCGCTGAACGGGGCCAGGACGCCCTGGTCGGACAGCGCGAAGGAGAGCGGCTCGCCGGGCAGCCGCCGCTTCACGCAGGAGGCGACCAGTTCGGCGTGGTCGAAGTCCGGCGCGGCGTAGGCGACCACCACCACCTCGGGGCACTCCTCGGGGGTCAGCGGCCCCAGCGCGTCGAGCGCGCCGTAGGCCAGTTCCACCGAGGTGCGCCGCCCCGAGGCGGCGAACTGGCCGCGGTCGAAGTCCGCCCCGTAGAGCGCCCCGAGCTCGCGGTAGAACTCCTCCCGCGCGCCCTCCGGCCGGTACGGTGCGCCCGGCCCCGGCGGCACGTGGGCGGCCGCCCGGACGAGCCGGGGCAGGGCCGCCGTCGCCAGGGCCGGTCCGGCCGGGCCGTCCGCGCCGACCGGGACGGGGCGCCGTACGGGCGCACTCGCGCGGAACATGCTTAGGCGCTCGCTTCCGCGGCGACGAAGCCGGCCAGCGAACCCACGGTCTCGAAGTGGGTCATGTCCAGCTCGTCGGCGTCGAACTGCACGTCGAGGATCTCCTCGATCGTGATGAGCAGTTCGAGCGCGCTGCTGGAGTCCAGGCCCAGCTCGTCGAAGAGGCGGACGCTCTCGGCCGCGTCGGAGACGTCCTTGTTGAGGACCTCGGACAGGCCCTTGCGGACGGCGTCGACGTACTTGGCGTCGGTGGCGGTGGTCTCGGTCATGCTGTTCTCCTCGGTCCGGTCCCGGCCGTCGGTCGGCCGGCGGGTGGTCAGTTCTGGTCGTCGCCGGCGGCGTAGAGCCGCTGGCGGCCGAGCATCGCCTCGACGTCGTCGCGCTCCCGGATCAGGTGCGCCCGCCCGTCCAGGACGAGGACCTCGGCCGGGTAGCCGTGGCTGAGGAAGTGCACCGGCGAGGCGGTCGGCCCGTACGCGCCGGAGCGCTGCACCCCGACCAGCTCGCCGGCCCGCAGCGCCGGCATCGGCACCTTCTTGCCGATCACGTCGTTCGGCGTGCAGAGCGGCCCGGTGATGTGCCAGGGCTCGGTGGCCGGTTCGTCCATCCGCTCCAGCGCGACCATCGGGAAGTTGCGCTTGACGTACGAGCCGATGCCGACCGCCGCCATGTGGTGGTTGGTGCCGCCGTCGGTGACCGCGAAGTTCTCGCCCATTGAGGTTTTGGTGTAGCGCACCCGGGTCACGTAGGTGCCGGAGGCGGCGACCAGGAAGCGGCCCAGCTCCATGATCATGCGGGTGTCGGGGTGCCGCTCGCGGAAGTCCGCGATCAGCGGGTTCAGCCCGGCGGTCAGCTCCGCGACGTCGAGGTCCTTCTCGTTGTCGAAGTAGGCGATGCCCAGGCCGCCGCCGACGTCGACGGTCTCCAGCGGGAAGCCCAGCTCGGTGGAGAGGCGCTCGGCCAGCTCCAGGATCCGGCGGGTGTTCTCGACGACCGACTCCTCGATCAGGATCCGGGTGCCCAGGTAGACCTGGACGCCCATCAGCCGGATGTTGGGGTAGCGGGTGGCGAGGTCCTTGCCCTCGGCCAGCAGCAGCTCCTCGTCGGTGCCGAACTGGCGGGGCTTGCCGCCCATGGTCAGGCCGGAGCCCTTCACCGAGAAGCTCGGGTTGACCCGCAGCGCGACCCGGGCGGTGATCCCGCGCTCCCGGGCCACCTCGTCGATCAGGTCCAGCTCGCCGATCGACTCGCAGACGATGGCGTGGATGTCCTCGTCCAGGCAGGCCGCCACCTCGCCGCGGCTCTTGCCGGGGCCGAGGAAGATGATGTCCTGCGGCGCGACGCCGGCCCGGCGGGCGGTGACCAGCTCGGTCAGCGAGGACACCTCGGCGCGCGAGCCCAGGTCGTGCAGCAGCGCGCAGACGGAGATGTTGGGGTTGGCCTTGAGCGAGTAGAAGATCTCCAGCGCCGGGTGCAGCGACTCGCGCAGCCCCTGGAAGCGGGTGGTGATCTCCTCGCCGTCGTACAGGTAGAGCGGGGTGCCGAACTCCTCGGCGAGCCCGGTGATCCCGAGGCCCTGGACCTCGAATGCGACGCTCACGGTCAGCTCCCTTCCGAATGCGCCGCGAGGCGGCGGGTGATGTCGGTGTCGATCGCCTCGATCTCCTCGTCGGAGGCGCCGACGAGCACGCCGTACAGCCGGCCCTCGAAGCCGTCCGCGCCGGTGCCCGCGGCGGCGTTCACCGTGGCGTAGTTGTTCACGAACAGGCCGCGCGGCCGCGGGCCCCGCTCGGTCAGCAGCAGCCCGTCCAGGAGCTCCGCGAGCTCGGCGAAGGGCAGCGGGCGGGTCAGCCGCAGCGGGAAGTGCCGGGCGACGGCGACCTCCTCGGCCCCGGCCAGGCCGCCCTCGTGCACCACGTTCTGGTACGTGGACATGTTGTTGCGGGCGTTGATCTCGATGACCGGGTACAGGCCCTCGTCCGGGTCGACCATCGCGTCGACGCCGACCACGCCGTAGTAGCCGTCGGCGGCGAGCCGCTCGCCCAGCCGCAGCGCGGTCGCGGCGATCTCGGCGACCTGGCCGTCGGTCAGCCGGGCCGGGATCCGGTGGCCCTTGTGCACGCCGCCCTCGGTGAGCAGCTCCTTGACGAAGTCGAAGTGCGTGGAGCCGTCCCGGCCGACCGTGAACTGGTAGTTGAGGTCGCAGCGCTTGGCGACCCACTCCTCGATCACCAGCGCGGTGCGCGGCGCGCCGCCCTCGGCCTTCGCGGCCTTCTCTGCCTGCTGGACGGCCATCCGGTGCAGCCGGGCCAGCCGGGCCGCGCTGTCCAGCACGACGATGCCCTTGCCGGACACGCCGAACGCGTCCTTCAGCACCACCTTGCGGCCGGCTTCGAGCAGTTCGGTGGCCGCGGCGACCGCCCCGGCCAGCTCCTCCAGCGTCTCGCAGGCCCAGCCGCGGGCCTGCCGGATGCCCAGCTCGTCGGAGAGCCGGCGGCTGTAGACCTTGCTGTTGACCTTCTTGCAGACCGCGGCGGACGGGGCGCCCAGCGCCAGCCCGGTGCGCTCGGACAGCTCCTCCTCCACGGCGGAGATGCCGTGCGCGGTCAGCCGGGCGCCCTCGGCGGCGACGGCGGACAGCGCGCGCAGCAGCGCCGGGTCGGCGAGGGCGTCCTCGCTGACGGTGCGCTGCGGGTCCTGGCCGGCCACCACGTGGACGGTGGGCAGTTCCAGCCCGAGGCCCTCCAGGTAGCCGCGGTAGCCCTCGTCCAGCGGGGTCTTCAGCACGACGTGGTCGTCCTTGCCGCCGAGCAGCAGCGCGAACTCGTCCATCCGGTTCACCACCGCGCTGCCCGCGTGCGAGGCGACCCGGGGCAGCGCGGGCTCACCGATCGCCCAGTGGTTCTCCACCTCGAAGTTGCCCAGGAACACCAGCGGGGTGTCCGCGGAGCCGGTCACGGCGCGCTTGAGGCGCGCGCTGAAGCCGGAGGACGGTAGATGCATGTCGACCTCGTCATTTCTCGTGTGCGCCCGCTCGGGCGGCGCGGCGCGGCGGGCTCAGGGCCTGGCGGCCCTCAGTGCTCGAAGACCATGGCGGCGAAGGTCGCTCCGAGCCCCACGCTGGTCATCAGGTAGCGGTCGCCGGGGCGCAGCCGCCCCAGCTCGGTGGCCTTCTGCAGGTTGATGAAGGGGTCGGCGCAGAAGCAGTGCCCGGTCTCGCCGATCAGGTCGAGGAAGACCTTCTCGAGCGGCAGTCCGAGCGCCTTGCACACGCCGATCCAGGACAGCCGGTTGACGTTGTGCGGCAGCACCAGCGCCAACTCGTCCAGGTGGCAGTCGGCCTCCTCCAGGGCGGCGCCGATCACCTCGCAGAGCCCCGGCCCGTACAGGTCCTGGAACTCCTTGGCGGCGGCGTCGCCCATGATGAACTCGTCGCCGAACTGGGTGTGGGTGCGGGTCGCGTAGCCGATCATGCGGTCGGATCCGGTGCGGTCCGCGCTGACCAGGAAGGCCACCGTCCCCTCGCCCATGACGGTGACGTCCGGGATGGACTGCGTCTGGGTGGTGCACGCCTTCTCCCCGGCCAGGACCAGGGCGAGCGCGTCCGGGTCCGGGTCGGCGGCCAGCAGGGTGCCGGCCATGTCCAGCGCGAGCAGCCCGGAGGCGCACGCGTGGTGCGAGACGACGAACCCCGCGGCGTGCTCCAGGCCGAGTTCGGCCTGGATCGGCTGCAGCGAGGTCATCGGGTACGGCAGCGGCGACGGCATGGTCCGGGCCTGCAGGACGTACTTGACGCGCTGTTCCTGTCCCCGCAGCTCGACCAGCTTGGTGGCGGCGCGCAGCAGCAGCTCGGTCTCGGTCGCCGCGGGGTCGCGGCACACCTCGGCGAGCCCGTAGAAGCGCTGGTAGCGCCGGAGCTGCACATCCGTCAGCTGGAGTTCCTGTTGGAAGCGGGCGATCGGGATGGTGTCGGGAAGACAGCTGGAGACTGCCGTGATCGACGTCATGCCAACTACAGTCGCGTGACGCGCTGACGCTTAGCTGACGCTGCGCTGACCACCCGCTCCGACGGCCGCCGCGGGAGGGCGCGGGCCGGGGCCGGGCCGGCGGATCGCGGCCGGGCACGACGACGGAGGGGCGGGCCTTCCGGCCCGCCCCTCCGGGGGTGTGACGATGATCCGCTCGGTGCTACTCGTCGTCGCCGAGGTCTCCGCCGAGGTCGCCGCCGTCCGGGGTGCCGCTGATCGCGTAGCCCTGGCGGCGGGCCTCGTAGCAGGCCACCGTCGCGGCCGCCGAGACGTTCAGCGAGCCGACCCGGCCCAGCTGCGGCACGAACACGACCTGGTCGCAGAGCGCGAGCGCCTCGGGCGTGATCCCGCGGTCCTCGTGCCCGAGCACGAAGGCCACCGCCGGGGTCAGCTCGGCGGCGAACATCGGCACCGCCTCGTCCGCCAGCTCCAGGCCGACCACCTTGAAGCCGTCCGCCTTCGCCGCCGCCACCGCCTCGGCGACCGTCGGGAAGTGCTCCACCTTGAGGTACTTGTCGGTGCCCATCGCGGCCTTCTGCGCGCCCGAGGAGCGCACCGACGGGGTGTCCCCGGTCAGGTACAGCTTCTCGGCACCCATCGCCGCGCCGGTCCGGACCACCGAGCCGACGTTGAACGGCGACTGCAGGTTCTCCAGGATGATCGCGAGCCGGAACTCGTTGCTGCGCCGCCACGAGCGGTGCAGGCGCTTCAGTTCGGTCCCGCGCAACTGCTTCACGACGACGTTCCCCGTCCACTCTCCGGCCCCTCGCCCGCCTCCGGGCGGGGCCGTGCTTCCAGAATCCGGAACCCGTTGACCGACGCGACGCGGGTGGTCGGGTAGCCCTGGTCGTTCAGCCACTTCTGCAGCGAGTCCGACCCCAGGTGCTTCTGCACCACCAGGAACGCCGAGCCGTCCGGCGTCAGCCGGCCGAGCCAGTGCGTGAGCAGCCCGCGCAGCGCGGCCTTGCCGATGCGGATCGGCGGGTTGGAGTAGATCGTGGCGAACCGCACGTCCTCCGGGACGTCGTCCGGCAGCGCCGCCTGGACGTTGCCCAGGCCGAGCGCCCCGGCGTTCAGCCGCACCAGCTCCAGCGCGCGCTCGTTCACGTCCACCGCCCAGACCGGGAGGCGCTTGCGCCGGCTCGCCCAGGTCAGCGCGATCGGGCCGTAGCCGCAGCCGACGTCCAGGATCGGGCCGCGCACCCGCGGCGGCGGGGCGTGCTCCAGCAGGATCCGGGTGCCCGGGTCGAGCCGGCTGCGGGAGAAGACCCCGGCGTCGGTGGTCAGTTCGAGGGTGAGGTCCGGGAGGGAGACCGTGATCGGCCGGCGCTCGCTGGCGACCTCGGGTGCACCGGTGAAGTAGTGCGAGCCGGACATGCTTTCCCCGTCGTTCGTAAGGGCCTCGGGGCCACCGGGTGGGTGTGGGTAAGCCCTTGGTACGGCACCGATCGTACCCCCGGCGGCCTGCGGCGCGTTCCGCCCGCGGCCCGCCCGCGGGGGGCCGGTACCCCGGCGCCGGTGCGCCCCGGGCCGCCGGTGGTGCCGTGCACCGTCGTGGCGGCGGCCCCGGGTGCGCGGCGCACCCCTCCCGGCGGCCGCTCGACCCCCTGCTCCGCGGGCCGGCCCCGGCCCGCCCGGCCGCCCCGGCAACACGCCGGACCGCCCGGGGCTTCGCGTCCGGCCGTCCGGCGGCGGATACTGCGAGTACCGCCATCCGGGCCCCGTGGGAGCCTCCGAACGAACAGTGAGGAAGGACGCCATGCCGCAGAATCACGAGGACTACCTGATCGACGAGACGGTCGAGACCGTCGAGCCCGACGACGACGCGGCCGAGGGGGACGAGTACGACGAGGTCGCCGAGCGGCGGGCCCTCGGCGCCGACCCCGCCACCGACGTCGCGGACGCCGCCGAGCAGAGCCGGGTCGTCCAGCTCGACGAGGACGAGTACCGCGAGTAGCCGGGCCTGGCGAGACGGGCGGCTACGGGCCCTACAGTGCCTTGCGGCGCTGCAGCCAGGTCATCGCCGCCCACCCCGGCAGCACCGGCAGGATCAGCGTCAGCAGGCGGAACATCGCCACCGCCGCCATCGCGCCGCCCTTCTCCATCGACGCGGTCTGCTGCAGCAGCGTGATCAGCGCGCCGTCCACCGCGCCGGCCCCGCCCGGGGTCGGCGCGACGTTGCCCGCGGCGTTGCCCACCAGGAACACCACCGCCACCGAGGCGAACGAGGGGGCCCGGCCGATCGCCCGGGTGCAGCAGTACAGGCAGGCGATCAGGCAGATCGACACCAGCAGCTGGCCGGTCAGGCCGACCGCCAGCCGGGTCGGGCTGCGCAGCAGGTCCAGCAGCCGGGGCAGCACCTCCGCGGTCAGCGGCCGCAACCGGGCCACCAGCCAGCGCCGGGCCGCCGGGACGGCCGACACCAGCGCCAGCAGGGCCGCCGCCCCGGCGAGCCCGCCGACCACCGCGGGCAGCGCGTCCAGCTCCGAACCGCCCGGCTGCAGGTCCAGCAGGTAGACGAAGGCGCCCAGCTGCAGCAGGTGCAGCACCAGGCCCATCAGCTGCCCCACCCCGACGCTGGACAGCGCCTGCGCGGTGGGGATCCCGGCCCGCTGCAGCAGCCGGGTGTTCAGTGCCACGCCGCCGACGCCCCCGGGCGACACCAGCTTCACGAACGCGCCGGCCAGCTGGGCCAGCACCGCGTTGCGGAAGTCCAGCCGCTCCGGCACGAACCCGACGAACCCCATCGCGGCCGTCACGTGGCTCGCCGCGGCCGCGACCAGCGCCAGCGCCAGCCAGGCCGGGTCGGCGTCCGCCACCGCCGCGATCGGGTTGTCCTCGGCGGCGAACAGCTGCGGGATCAGCAGCCACCCGGCCACCACCCCGCCGACCACCGCCAGCAGGGTCCGCGGCCGCAGCCGCTCCAGCCGCACCGGCCGGCCCACCGCCTGCGGCCGGGCCCGCAGCACCTCGGCCCGGATGGCGTCCAGCAGCCCGCTGCCGGCCGCGGCCGGCGCCGGCCCGTCCCCGGCGTCCGTCTCCGCGGCGGCCGGGGCTGGCCCCGCCCCGGCCCGGTCGGCCTGCTTCAGGGCCTGCCGGGTGGGCAGGGCCAGGGCGATCGGCTGGAGCAGCGGGAGGGCGGCGGCGACCGGGTCGGGCCCGAGGACGGCGATGGCGCTGCGGACGGAGCGGGCGGCGCCGGTGCGCAGCGCCAGGGTGGTGAGCAGCTGGGCGATGTCGCAGTGCAGGACGAGTTCGCTGGCCGCGATGTCGCCGTCGGCGAAGTCGACGAGGTGCACCGCGCCGTCGTCGTCGACGAGCAGGGAGGACGGCACGAGGGCCCGGTGGGCGATCTCCCGGCGCTGCAGCCGGGCGAGCTGCCGCCAGGCCTCGGCGAGCAGCTCGTCGGTGATCTCCGGCTCGGCGAGCTGGTCGAGGGTGCGTCCGGGGAGGTGCTCGTAGGCGATCAGCGCGGTGTCGTGGCCGAGCCCGGCGGTGGCCGCGATGCGGCGGGTGCGGACGCCGGCGGCGAGTGCCGCGTAGGTGACGAGCGCCTCGTGCTCGAGGCCGGTGCGGGGCGAGCGCAGGGCCCGCGGGTGCGGGGCGGTGCGCAGCCGCAGGCGGCGCCAGGCGCGTTGCACGGCGGCGGCGGTGACGGCCTGGCGCTCGAGCAGCAGGACGTCGAGGTCGGGCCTGCCGTCGGCCTGGTGGACCAGGTGGTGGTCGGGTGCCACGGCTCGGGCCCCGGTGGGGCGCAGACCGCTCTCGCGCAGGGCGCGCAGGATCTCCCGCGGGCCGGGCAGCGGGTCGGGGGTACCGACGGCGTAGAGGGTGCCGTGGGCACCGGTCCAGCCGAGCAGCAGGCCGAGCAGGAGGGCGGTGGGGGTGGCGTAGCCGCCGGCGAGCCCGGCGAGGCCGGAGACGGCGAGGACGGCCCAGGGGGCGCGGCGTTCGCGGCTGCCGGAGGCCGTCATGAAGGCGAGGACGGGGGCGAGGTACCCGTAGACGGGCTCGGTGTGGCCCGGGACGCCGTCGGGCAGCGGCTGGGTGAGCGCGGCCAGCAGGGAGGGCGGGGCGTGCGCGTCGGCCCACAGGTCGACGCCGAGGGTGGCGCCGTAGGCGAGGACGGCGGCGAGCAGGCCGTCGGAGACCTGCTGCAGGGCGCGTCGCCGGTCCGGGCCGAGCAGGCGGCGGGCGGCGAGGACGACCGGCAGCAGGAGGACCGCGGCGGTGGTGAGGCCGTTGGCCAGGTGGGCGAGCGGCCGGGGCACCAGGGCGGCGGCCTCGGCGACGTCGGCGGCGATGCCACCGGTGGTGGCGCGGGCGTAGTCGGCGAGCAGCAGGGTGACGGCGACGGCGAGGAGCCCGGTGAGGAGCCGGATCAGGGCGACGGGCTGCCGGATCCGGCCCGACTCGGACACCGCCCGGCTCCGGCCGCCGCCGGTGCGTCCGGGTATGCCCCGGCGCGCTGCTGTGGGCGCCTCGGCGGTCGTGCCCCCGCCGGTGTCGCCGCTCGTACTCCCCGTCACGATCGCCACGGGTGGCATGGTCCCACGCCATCCGTGCCGTCCGGGACCGGAAGCCGGCTTCCGCCCGGCCGCGGGGCAGGCGCGGCCGGGCCGCTTCCGCCGGCCGCCGCCGGGCCGCCCGCCGGTCAGGCCTGCCGGGTCGGCAGGGCGACGAGGTGGCGCAGGTTGACGTGCCGGGGGCGGCTGACGGTGTAGGCGATCAGGTCGGCGACGTCCTCGGCGGTCAGCGCCGGTATGGCGGCGAACATCCCGCCGAGCTGCTCGCGCAGGTCGGGGTTGTCGATGTGGCCGCCGAGCTCGGTGTCGGTCAGCCCGGGCTCGACCGCGCTGACCCGCACGTCGCGCGGGCCGAGCTCGCTGCGCAGGGCGGCGGAGAGCTGGGTGAGCGCGGCCTTGGTGGCGCCGTAGACGGCGTAGTCGGGGAAGACGACGTGCGAGGCGATCGAGGAGACGTTGACGAGGTCGGCGGTGCGGCCCTCGGCGGCGGCCGCGGTGAGGTCGGCGCTGAAGGCGCGGACGATCCGCAGGGCGCCGGTGAGGTTGGTGTCGACCATCCGGGTCCACTCGTCGATCCGGCCGTCGGCGAGCGGGTTGGGCAGCATCACCCCGGCGTTGTTGACCACCAGGTCGACCGGCCCGTAGGCGGCGTGGACGGCCCGGGCGGCGGCGTCCACGGAGGCCTGGTCGGTGACGTCGGCGGTGACGGCGAGGGCCTGCCCGCCGGCGGCGGCGAGCTCGGCGGCGAGGGCGTCGATCCGGTCGGTGCGGCGGGCGAGCAGCGCGACCCGGGCGCCGCCGGCGGCGAGCAGTCGGGCGGTGGCGGCACCCATGCCGCTGGCGGCTCCGGTGACGACGGCGGTGCGGGCGGCGAGGCCGGGGTGGTTCACGGTGGCTCCTGGACGGGGTGTTCGGGTGGGCGCCGTCCACTCTGCGCGGCCCGCCGCGGTCCACCCAGGGCCCTGGTCCTCCCCGGTCCGCCGGACCGGGGGTCCGGCAGGGCCACCCTGGCGGTTCACCCGGACGGGTGTGTCCCCGGCCCGCCGGGCGGGCGCCGTCACTACCCTGCCAGCATGAGCGCCTGCGAAGACCTCGCCGCGGCACCCCAGGACATCGCGCCCCTCCCGCCGGCCGGCGGCTGCGCCGACTGCCTGGCCCAGGACCGCCGGGACTGGGTGCACCTGCGGATCTGTCTGGACTGCGGGCACGTCGGCTGCTGCGACTTCTCGCCGCAGCGGCACGCCACCGCGCACTTCCACGACACCTCGCACCCGGTGATCCGCTCCTTCGAGCCGGGCGAGGACTGGCGGTGGTGCTTCGTCCACGAGGTGATGGGCTGAGCCGCAGCGGGGCGCCCCGCCCCGCCCGCCGCCCAAGGCCCGCCCGCCGCCCGCTCCCGGTGGCGGTCGGGGACGATCCGGATAAAATCCGGACAAGACGCCCGTGCGGCCCCTGGCCGACATCCGTCCGGCCGGTGACCGCCGAAGGGAGGCCGACGATGACCAAGCGAACCCCGGGCAGTACCGCCAAGCTCCGCCAGGGCACCCAGGAACTGCTGGAGCGCCGGGGCATGGCGAACCCACCGAGCAGGCTCGCGCCGCGGTCGGGCGGCGGGGCCGCGTCCTCCGCCACCACCGGGTACACCGCCCCCGACGCCTTCCGGCACGGCGGGCGCGACACCGCCACCTCGGCGCCGCACGGGGCCCCGGCGATGCACGCCGAGCTCAAGGGCCACCGGCACCGCGGTGCGGAGAAGCACTCCGCGCACTGAACCGCGGCGACGCCCCGCGGCCGGGGGCGGGCGGAGCCGTCAGGCCCCGGCCGCCCCCGCCGTCCCTCCCGGGCCCGCACCGCCCCCGCCGTCCGCCGGGCCGGCTGTCGGTGGCCCGGGGTACCTTCGACGCGATCGAGCAGTGCGGGGCGGGAGGACGGGGGCACACCATGGCCGACGTGATCACGGAGGAGCCGGTCGAGCTCCAGCTGGAGCGGTACCGGACGGAGCTGACGGGCTACTGCTACCGCATGCTCGGCTCGGTCTTCGAGGCCGAGGACGCGGTGCAGGAGACGATGGTCCGCGCCTGGCGCGGTCACCGGGGCTTCGAGGGCCGGGCCGCGCTGCGCTCCTGGCTGTACCGGATCGCCACCAACGTCTGCCTGGACGCACTGAACGGCCGCCGGAACCGGGCCCGTCCGATGGACCTCGCCGGGCCCGTCACGGTGGCGACGGCGAGCGAGACCCAGCTGCCCGAGGCGACCTGGATCGGCCCCGCGCCGGACGGCAGGGTGCTGCCCGAGACGGGGGACCCGGCCGAAGTGGCCGCCCAGCGGGAGTCGGTGAAGCTGGCCTTCGTCGCCGTCCTGCAACGGCTCGCGCCCCGGCAGCGGGCCGTGCTGATCCTGCGCGAGGTGCTCGGCTGGAAGGCCGCCGAGGTGGCCGAACTGCTCGGCGTGACGGTGGCGTCGGTGAACAGCGCGCTGCAGCGGGCCCGCGGCGTGCTCGCCGGGGACGCGGCCGCCCGTCCGGCGCCGGACCTGGACGACGACCACCGCGCGCTGCTGGACCGCTACGTCCGCGCCTTCGAGGCCTACGACATGGACGGCCTGGCCGCGCTGCTGCACGAGGACGTCACGCTCAACATGCCGCCGTTCGCGATGTGGCTGTGCGGGCGGGAGGAGATCCGGGCCTGGATGCTCGGGCCCGGCCACGGCTGCCGCGGCTCCCGGCTGCTCCCGGTCACCGCCAACGGCGGCCCGGCCTTCGCCCAGTACCGGCCGAGTCCGGCCGGCGGGCACGAGCCGTGGGCGCTGATCGTGCCGGAGGTGTCAGCGGGCCGGATCACCGGGTTCACCAACTTCCTGGACACCGACGTGCTCTTCCCGCTGTTCGGCCTCCCGCCCCGGCTGGACGCCGAGTAGCGCCGTCAGGCAGGGCGGGTCGGCGGCCGCCGGCAGCAGCGCCGCGAGCCCGCTGAACGCGAGCAGTTCGCGCAGCGGGCCGCCGGCGTTCCGCAGCACCACGCCCACGCCGTGGCGTCCGGCGGCGAGCCGGAGCCGGGCCAGGGCGTCGACGACGGCCAGGTCGGGCGCGTCCAGGGCGCCGAGGTCGCAGACCAGGGCTCGGTCCGGCCGGTCGGCCGGGGTGTTCCGGGTGTTCTCCATGCTGCTTGGACCGGTCCGGCGGCCCCGGCTCATCGGTGTGCGCGGAAGTTCCGGCCGGGCCGGCCCGGCCGAAGGGTCTCCGGGCGCCGTGCGAGGCCTCCCCGAAGAAAGTTCCGCGGGGAGCGATGAGTTCGCGGCGCGGCCCCGGTCCACCCCTGTGGAAGCGCCACCGAGGGCGCCGTGACGAGGAAGAGGACCGACACCATGACCGAGAACCCGAGCGAGCTGACCATCACCCGGGAGCTGCCGGCCACTCCGGACGCCGCCTTCCGCGCCTACGTCGAGCCCGAGCAGTTCGTCCGCTTCTGGGGCCCGGTCGGCACGCACGTCGAGCCGTCCACCGTGACCATCGAGCCGCGGGTGGGCGGGCGTTACGACAGCACCCTGACCATCGACGCGACCGGCGACGAGTACCCGATGCGCAGCCGGATCACCGACATCCGCCCGGGCGAGCTGATCGCCCTGGTCGAGGAGGGCGTCGGCATGAGCTCCACGCTGACCTTCCGGGACCTCGGTGACGGCCGCACCGAGGTGGTCCTGCACCAGACCGAGGTGCCCGCGATGTACTGCGGCCCGGAGGCCCGGGCGGGCCTCGACTCCAGCTTCGACCGGCTGGTCGAGCACCTCGCCGCGCGCGGCTGACCGGCACGGCCCCCGCCGCTGCCCGTCGGCCCACCGGGCCACCGGGCCGGCGGGCGGGTGGTGGCAGAGTAGGCGGTCCGAAAGCCCCGTGCCCGAGGAGGACCGCAGTGACGGCTGAGCCCTTGAAGTCCCGCGAGGAGTGGTTGGCCTCGCTGCCCCGGATCTACGCCGCGGCCGGCTGCCTGCTGCGCGACGACTCCGGCCGGATCCTGATCGTGAAGGCCGGGTACCGCGAGCACTGGCAGTTCCCGGGCGGGACGATCGACCTCGGCGAGGGCCCGGTCGAGTGCGCCGTACGGGAGTTGGAGGAGGAGACCGGCATCGTGAAGGAGGCCGGCGCCCTGCTGGCGATCTCCTGGACCCATCCCTCGGCCGAACTCGACCACCCGGCCGAGCACTTGATGTTCGACTTCGGCACCGTCCCGGACGGCACCCCGGTGACCGTGCCGGCCGGTGAGCTGGACGAGCACCGCTGGGCGCCGCTGGACGAGGCCCTGGAGCTGCTCGGGCCGGCCCGTTCGGCCCGGCTGCGGGCGGCTCTGGAGGCGTCCGTCGACGGCCGGGTCCGGATCGTCACCACGCACGTCTCCGGTTTCTGAGGAGCGCGGCGGAGCGCGGCGACCGGGCCGGGCGCCGCGCGGCGCGGCGGGCCGCACCGGCGGGCCCGTGCGGCCGACTGCCGGCCCCCGGGCGGGAGTTCCGCCCGGGGGCCGGTCCGGGTCACGCCTGCTCGGCGTTCCGGGCGGCGATGAAGGCGGCGACGGCCTCGGCGGTGAAGGTCTCCGCCTCGGACTTGTCGACGCTCAGGCCGGCGAGCACGCCGGCGCCGTTCTCCAGCTCCAGCAGGGCCAGCAGGATGTGCTCGGTGCCGACGTAGTTGTGTCCGAGCTTGAGCGCCTCGCGGAAGGTCAGCTCCAGCACCTTCTTGCCCTGCGCGTCGTACGGGATGAGCGCCGGCACCTCGGCGACGGCCGCGGGCAGGGCGGCGGTGGCCGCGGTCCGGACGGCCTCCGGGCCGACGCCCTGGGCGGCGAGCGCCTTGACCGCGAGGCCCTCGGGCTCGGCGAGCAGCCCGAGCAGCACGTGTTCGGCGGTGATCTCGGCGTTCCCGGCCCGCCGGGCCTCCTCCTGGGAGGCCATCACGACGCTGCGGGCCCGGTCGGTGAACCGGCTGAAGCCCTGGTTCGGGTCCAGGTCGGAGGGAGTGCCCGGGTCCTTGGGGACGAAGCGCTTCTGGGCGGCCTGCTTGCTGACGCCCATGCTGCGGCCGATGTCGGTCCAGGACGCGCCGGAGCGGCGGGCCTGGTCCACGAAGTGGCCGATCAGGTGGTCGGCGAGGTCACCGAGGTGGTCGGCGGCGATGACCGCGTCGGAGAGCTGGTCGAGCGCGTCGGGGTGGACCTTCTTGATCGCGGCGATCAGGTCGTCGAGGCGCAGGGGAGTGGTGCTGGGAACGACGGAATTCTCCATGCGTCAACCGTAGGTTGTCGACGCCTCATCGTCAACCATCGGTTGACGATGAGGCGGGAGGGGTTCCGGAGTCGCGGAAGCGGCGCGGTCCGCCGGGCGGCTGCTACTCGGCGGGCAGCAGGCGGGCCCGGACGGCGGCGACCTCGGCGGGGGCGGCCCCGGCGGCGAGCAGGTAGCCGGCCGGGTCGAAGTCGCTCAGCGCCGCCTCCAGGGCGGCCTCGGCGGTGGTGCCGGCCCCGGCGAGCACCGCGTCGATCCGGTCGTACTGGTCCGGGAGGCCCAGCATTCCGTACAGCGGCCGGACGTTGGGGCCGCTGATCAGGTAGTCCTCGACGATCGCGGCCCGCTCGACGCCGGCCAGGGCGAGCAGCAGCAGGGCCGCCAGGCCGGTGCGGTCGCGGCCGGCGCCGCAGTGCACGACCAGGCCGCCGGGGCGGGCGCCGGCGACGGCCGCGACCAGCGCGGCGGCGGCGTGCGGGCAGTGGTCCAGGTAGGGGCGGAGCGCGAGCGGGGTGCCGTCCAGTCGGCCGTAGGCCTCCCACCAGGCGGGGCCGGCCAGTTCGTCCAGCGGGACCCGGATCAGCTCGACGCCCTCGGGGAGCGGGAGGAGCGGCTTGTACTCCTCGGTGTTGCGCAGGTCGACCACGGTGCGGACGCCGTGGTCGAGGAGGGCGTCCCAGCCCTCGGCGGTGAGGCGGTCCAGGTTGTCCGCCCGGACTATCGCCCCGCGGGCGGTCGGTCGGCCGGAGGCGGTGGGCAGGCCGCCCAGGTCGCGGACGTTCAGGCAGCCGTCCCAGACGAGGGTGCGGTCCTCGGCGGTGGTCAGCGCGCGCGTCCGGCTCATGGGGTTCCCCGATTCCTCGACGGGGGTCCCGTTACCCCCTCGTTATGTAAGGACTCCCGGGAGATCCGGATGGTTCCTCGGCGTTCGGATCGCCGGCATCCGGCGTTCAGGACGCGGCGGGCGGTGCCGGGTGGTGCCGGGTGGTGCGGTCCGGGGCCGGGTCGGGGCCGGGTCGGGGCCGGGTCGGGCGGCGGTCAGGCGGCGGTCGGGGCCTCGGCCTCGGCGATGACCAGCTTGGCGATCGGGTCGGTGGCGCTCTGGCCGAGCACCGAGCCGGCCGCGATCGCACCGACCAGGAACACGGTGGACAGCCAGGCCATGGTCGACACCGGCAGGGTGAAGGCGCCGACCACCCGGGCCGCGCACTCGGCCAGCAGCGCGGTGCCCCAGATCCCCGCGAACACCCGCTCGTGGCGGCGGAAGGCCCGGGAGCCGGCCGCCGCACCCCCGGTCAGCCGGTGCCAGGCGGCGGTGCGGTCCGCCCGGCCCCGGGTGACGAAGGGCATCAGCATCGGGGTCATCACCGACCGGCCGACCAGCCCCGAGAAGAGGATCGCCAGCGCCACGGTGCCGCTCAGCGCACCGTCCTTGGCGATCATCAGCCGGGCGTCGCCGGTGACGAAGGTGAGCGCCAGACCGGCCAGGTTGACGGTGAGCATCAGCGCGGCCCACAGGTTCAGCCGCCGCTCGCGCAGCAGGCCGAGGACGGTCCGGGCGGCCGGGATGGTGCTGCTCCAGGCCAGCGCGGCGAACTCGCTCAGGCCGCAGGCCGAGTGGAGCAGGAAGTAGCCGGCCAGCGGGGCGGCCACGTCGAGGGCGAGCGGGCGGAGCCCGGAGAGCAGCGGGTTCGAGGCCCGGGCCGCGGGAGCGGCGGCGACCGGGGCGGTGGTGGCGGTGGTGGCGGCGGTGTTGACGGGCTGGCTCACGGTGGGTTCCTCCCCGGCTCGGCGGCCGCGGGCCCCTGCCCGCGTCGTGCCTCCAGTCTTTCCGTCCGACCCTCCGTCAGAGCAGTGCCGTCCGTTGCGGGATCCGTGTGACAGCTGTCATGGTGCGGCCCGTGACGACCCGTCCGACCTGCGGGTTTCCCGGGGTGCGCCGAGTGCGGGGAGGCCGCGGGGCGTGCCCCGGCAGCGAGCCCCCGGGCACGCGCGACACGGCCTAACCCCGGTGGGGGAAGGCCCACAGTTCGCGACCCCGGGTGTCCAGGCAGCGGACGGTGCGGTAGCGCTCGTCCCCGGCCGAGAGGAAGCCCCGCGCGACGCCCTCCAGGACGGTCCGGGAGACGGCGTCGCCCCGGGTCCAGGCGCCGGTCAGGACGAGCTCCCCGGCGATCAGCTCGGCGCGCTGCACCCGGGCCACCGAGGCGGTCAGCAGGGCGGCGTTGACGTCCTCCAGCCCGGCGCGGGAGAGGTAGCCCTCTCCGGTGCCGTCCCGGTCCCGCGCCGCCCGGTGGCGCAGCTCCGGCAGGCCGTAGCGGCGGACGGCGGCGACCGCGTCCTCCAGCACCAGCGGCCAGCGCGGCCCGGGCAGGACCTGCCACCAGACGTCCTCGCCGACCGGCAGCACCTCGCCGATCCGCGCCCGCCAGACCTCCAGGCCGTACCGGGTGCGCGGGTCGGGCCGGTGGTCGGGGAGACCGGCGGCGGCCCAGTCGGCCCGGCGGACGGCACTGAGGTCGAAGGTGAAGGAGGTCCGGTCGGCGGAGGGGCGTTCCACCACGCCCAGCAGCAGCCAGTGGGTCTCGTCCGGCAGGGCGAAGGTGCGGCGCCACCCGCGCAGTCCCAGGGCGCGCAGGCCGGGTGCGAGGTGGTGGCGCAGCCCCTCCGCGTGGAGCTGGTGGGCGGTGGTCATCGCGGGCGTCCCTGCTGGTCGTCACTGCTGGTGGGGGCGGCCGGCCCGGCCGCCGGCCCGGGCGCGCGGCGGCGCGGGGGCGGGCGGACGGAGGGGCGGCGCGGCGGCCGGTCGTCGAGGCGGTCCGGGCGCGGCGGTGCGCACGGCGGCTCCGGGGCCCGACCGGGCCCGGACTGCTTCGCCCACGGACAACGTAGGCGGCGGAGGGCCTCCGGGGCCGCGGGCGAAGGGCGGCGGCCGACGGGACCTTGGGCCCGGCGGCCCGTGGTCCTTCGACCGGACCCGGACCCGGTCGCCCGGATGGCGCATGATGTGGCGGGTGCAGAGTGCAGAGCGCCCCGGAGCGGGCACCGACAGCCCCGTCGGCCGGTCCGGACCAGTCCCTTCCGCCGGCCCACCACCCGGCGGGCCCGTCGCCCCCGTCGATCTGACCGAGGCCGTCCGGGCCGCGCAGGCGGGGGACGAGGACGCGTTCCGGCTGCTGTTCCGGACGGTCCAGCCGGGCCTGCTGCGCTACCTGCGGGTACTGGTCGGCGGGCGTCCCGAGGACGCCCAGGACGCCGAGGACATCGCCTCCGAGACCTGGCTGCAGATCGCCCGCGACCTGCGCGGCTTCTCCGGGGACGGGGACGGCTTCCGCGGCTGGGCCGCCACCGTGGCCCGCCACCGCGCGCTCGACCACCTGCGCGCCCGCCGCCGCCGCCCGGTCACCGACCTGCCCTTCGAGTACCTCGCCGAGCTGGCCGCCGGGGACGACACCGCGCGCGCCGCGCTCACCACCGTCGGCACCGCCGACGCACTGGCGCTGATCTCCCGGCTGCCGCGCGACCAGGCCGAGGCCGTCCTGCTGCGGGTGGTGATGGAACTGGACGCCGAGAGCGCCGCCCGGGTGCTCGGCAAGCGGGCCGGCAGCGTCCGGATGGCCGCCCACCGGGGGCTGCGCAAGCTGGCCACGCTGCTGGAGCAGCCCTTCGCGGCCGGTACCGGCATCCCGGCCGCGCGGGCGGCCGCGGAGCCCGCCGAACGACCCGCGGGACGGGCCGCGGGGCGGTCCGCGAAAAAAAGTACTGCGCAGGGTGTGACAGAACGCCGGGCCGCGACGCTGAAGGACATGAGATGAGCACCAACCGATCCCGTCGGATCGACCGTGACACGGCCGAGCACCTGCTCGGCGGTGCCGTGGGCGGCCCGCCGGCCGGGCAGGACGCCTCGCTCACCGGACCGGACGGCGGTCCCGGGGCAGTCGCCCGGGTCCTCGCCGCGGCCGCCGCCCCGGCGACGGTCGACGAGCTGGCCGGGGAGGAGCACGCCCTGGCCGCCTTCCGGGAGGCCCGTCTCGCGTCCGACCCCGTAGTGACCGCACCCGTCCGGAGACGATCGATGGCGACCGCCACGCTGGCCAGGGCCTTCAGCACGAAGGCCGTTGCCGTCGTGCTCGGCGCCACGGCGCTGTGCGGGGTCGCGGTCGCCGCCGGCACCGGGAACCTGCCGTCCCCGCTGGGCGGCCCCGCCGAGCCGGAGCACATGCTCGCCACCGGCGGCGGCAGCGCGTCCGGCCACCCGTCCGGCACCCCGCCGCGCAGTGCCGCGCCGGCCGGGGCGTCCCCGCGCCCGTCCGGCACCGGCCCGTCCGGTGCCCCGCAGCAGGTCGCGCCGTCCACCGCCCCGGCGCCCGGCGCCCCCTCCGCCGGTGCCGACGGACGCGGCGCCCGGCAGGTCCCGCCCGCGCTGGTCCCGCTCTGCCGCGGGTTCGCCGACCGGACGGGCAAGGGCGAGCGCTCGCGCCAGCTGCTCACCGACCCGCTCTACGCCCCCCTGGTCGCGGCGGCCGGCGGGGCGGAGAAGGTGGCGGAGTACTGCGCGGACGGCGCCGGGAAGCAGGGCGACGACGACCACCAGGGCGCCGCCCCGCAGCCCCGCGACCCGGGCCGGGCGGTGCCGAGCCCCGGCGCCGGCAAGGGCGGCAACGACAACACCAACGGAAACGACAACGCCAACGGCAAGGGCAAGGGCGGCACGGACGCCGGCACCAACGGCGGCGACGCGGCCAAGCAGCCCGGCAGGGCCGGCGGCACCGCCTCCACGGTGCCGGCCGTACCGGTCGTGCCGGACGCCCGCCCGAGCCCGGTCAAACCGGACCGGCCCGAGGACGACCAGTCGGGCCGGCGGTAACCCCCCGGACTCCGGGTGGGCGGCGGGCGAATCCCCCCGGGCCCGCCGCCCACCCGGATCGCACCACCCGCACCACCCGCAGGACCTGCAGTACCCGCAGTACGCAGGACCACCCGAAGACCCCGGGTGGCCGGTCGGCTCCCCCGTGCCCACCGTCCACCCGGCCGGCCCCGGCCGGACCGGCAGGCGCATCACCCCGGACGCGCCGCCGGCCGGCCGGCCCGGAACGTGCGGCCCGCCCGCCCGCAGTCAGGGCGGGCCGCACCCCCCGTGCCGGCGGCCGGGGGACCGCTGCCCGGTCCCCCGACCGCCTCCCCGCCCCCGGCGGGGCGGTCCGGCCGGGCGGCTATCGTGCACGGGTGCACGAGGCGGCCCGGAACCCCGGGCACGGCACGTGAGGGGAGCTCCAGTGATCGGACGGGCGCTGAACGGGCGTTACGAACTCGTCGAGATACTCGGCGTCGGCGGCATGGCCACCGTCTGGCGCGGCGTGGACCACGTGCTGGGCCGGCAGGTGGCCGTCAAGGTCCTCAACGGAGGCCTCGCCGACGACCCCCGCTTCGCCGAGAGGTTCGGCCGGGAGGCGCAGCACGCCGCGATGCTGGTGCACCCGAGGATCGTCATGGTCTTCGACTCCGGCGTCGACGAGGGCACCCCGTTCATCGTCATGGAGCTCGTCAACGGGCGTTCGCTCGCCGCCGTGCTGGCGCAGCAGCCGGCCCTGCCGGTGGAGCGGGCCGTCGGCATCGCGGCGGCGGTCTGCGAGGCGCTGGCGGTCGCGCACGCGGCCGGGCTGGTCCACCGCGACATCAAGCCCGGCAACATCATGATCACCGACGACGGCGGCGTGAAGGTCGTCGACTTCGGCATCGCCCGGGCCGGGTCCTCCAGCAACCTCACCCAGACCGCGAGCGTGCTCGGCACGGCCGCGTACCTGTCGCCCGAGCAGGCCACGGCCTCGGCGCTGGACGGCCGCACCGACCTCTACGCCGTCGGCTGCGTGCTCACCGAGATGCTGACCGGCGCGACCCCGTTCACCGCCGAGAGTCCGGTGGCGATCGCCTTCAAGCACGTCGGCGAACAGGCGCTGCCGCCGTCGGCCCGCCGCCCCGGTCTGCCGCCGGCCCTGGACGCCGCGGTCCTGCGGCTGCTCGCCAAGAAGCCCGCCGACCGGCCCGCGGACGCGGCCGCGGCGCGGTACGAGCTCCTCTCCACCGTGCCCGGGCTCGCGGTCGGCGACCCGACGACCGAACTCCTCGCCACCGCCGCCGCCACCCAGCTGCTCCCGCCCGTCCCGGCGGCGAACGCCGACCAGCAGCACACCACTCTGCTGCCGCCGCAGGCCGCGGCGCCCGCCACCTCGCTGATGGCCCCTGTCCCGGCGGCCCCGCCGGCGCCCGCCGCCCGCAGCCGGCGCCGGCCGCTCGTGCTGGGCGCCCTCGGGGTGGCCGGGCTCGCCGGGGTCACCGCGCTGGCCGTCACCGCCTTCGACGAGCCGGCCGGCCACGCGACCCCGGCGGCCAAGCCGCCCGCGGCCACCGCCTCCGCCCGCCCGACGGCCGCGCCCACCCCGACCCCGACCCCGGCGGCGCCCACCACCCCGGCCGCCCTCCCGACCACGGCGGCCCCCGTCGTCCCCCGCAACCAGGCCCCGGCGCTCCAGCTCAACGCCTTCCGCCAGGCCGTCGCGCAGGCCCAGGTCGGCAAGGACCGCGACCGCCAGGTCGAGCTGCTGCGGATCCTCGACGACGCCTCGGCCCGCCTCAACGAGGGCTCCCCGGACGACGCCGCCCAGGAGCTGAAGGACGCCCAGAAGGTGATCCGCGACATGGCGAAGAAGCACGCCATCGACCCCGCGACCAACGCCAACTGGAACGCCCGGCTGTCGGCCCTGCTGATCACCCTGCACGCGACGGCCGGCGACCAGAACGACTGAGGGACCGGCTGAGGGCCCGGCGCCGCAGGGGTGCTGGCGGGCCGTCACAATGGCGGGATGCTGACTCTCGGATCCGTCGTCCTCGGTGTCTCCGACATGCCGCGCGCGGTCGCCTTCTGGACCGCGGCGCTCGGCTACCGCGCGCGCGACGGCGAGGTCGGGGCGGACTGGACGGTGCTCGTCCCCGCCGCCGGCGGCGGCGTGCAGATCGCGCTGGGCGTCAGCGAGTCGCCCGTCCAGGAGCACCCCCGGGTGCACCTGGACCTCTACGCCGGCGACGCCGCCGACCAGGCCGCCGAGGTCGAGCGACTGGTGTCGCTCGGCGCCCGGCGGGTCGACTGGGACAGCTACCCCGAGGACCCGGACTTCGTGGTGCTCGCCTGCCCCGAGGGCAACCGCTTCTGCGTCATCGACACGAGCCGCTGACCGCGGCGCCGCGGGACCGTCTCAGAGCCAGCCGGCCTGGGCGGCGCGGACGCCGGCCTGGAAGCGGCTGCGGGCGTCGAGACGCTCCATGAGGTCGTTGGCGATGCGCCGCGCGGTGCGCGGGGACACACCGAGGCGCTTGGCGATGGCCTCGTCGGTGTGGCCGTCGGAGAGCAGGGTGAGGGCGGTGTGCTCCTGCGGGGTGAGGCCGTGCTCGTCGGGGGCGGCGGCGTCGCCCAGGGGCTGCGCGCCGGCCCAGACGGTCTCGAAGAGGGCGCACAGCGCCGTGAGCATGCCCTCGCCGCTGAGGACGACGGCGCCGGCGGCGGTGTCGTCGCTCTGGACCGGGATGACGGCCGTGGAGCGGTCGACGACGATCATGCGGGTGGGGAGCGCCGGGACGGTGCGGACCTGGCCGCCGTGGGTGGCGAGCCAGTTGACGTAGTCGACGGTGTGCGGGCTGTTGCGCACGCTGTCGAGGTAGACGGTGCGCATCCGGATGCCGCGGGACAGCAGGTCCTGGTTGAGCGGCTTGGCGGCCTCGATGTTCTCGGGCTTCTGGGCGCCGTCGGGGGAGAAGGTCATCACCTCGTGGCGCATCTCGCGGGTGAGGGCGGAGAGGCGGTCCCGGATCCGGTCGAGGCCGACGAGGTGCTCGACGTCGGGGTGGGCCTTGGTGGGCCGCAGGTCGGCGTACTCGGCGATGAGCTGGGCGGCCGCGGCGCGGGAGGCCTCGATGCGCAGCTGCTGGGCCGCCAGCTCGGCCTGCTGGCGGGCCATCAGGATCTCCATGCCGACGTCCGGGGAGACGGCCCGCAGCTCGCCGGGGCGTTCGGCGGAGGGGCGCAGCAGGGCGAGCTCGCTGAGCAGGTCGAGGGCGTTCCTGACCTGCTCCTCGGTGAGTGAGAGCCGGGTGCACAGACCCTCCACCCCGTCGTTCGGATGGGCGAGCATGGCCCGGTAGACCGCCTCCGAGGCGGTGTCCAGCCCCAGCGTCGTCAGCATGTCCAAACCCCCGTGATGGACTCGTGTTCGAAGCGTAGACGATCATTCCACAGCGGGTCGGAGGGGTGCCACACCGCCCGGTGGACGGTTTCGGCCAAGGACGGGAGCGTCCATGTTCGGCCCCTGTGCATCGTTTGCCGGGTTCGGCACGCTCGTCGTATGTATCTCGTTCATGCCGTACTGCGGCCCGTGTCCCCGGGGCTGGCGCTGCCCTCCGACGCCCGTGAGCTGCTGCGCGGAGAGGTGTGGCCGGAGGACCGGATCGAGCACCTCGTCGTCCACCCGCACCCGGGCGCGGATCCGGTGCTGGGCGTCTACCTGCTGGCCGACCGGCTGGAGGACGCCGAGGCGCGGACCGACCGCTTCTGCCACCGGGCGCTGACCGCGCTCCCGCAGTTCGCGGGCTGGCGTGCGGCGCGCGGCGCCGCGCCGCTGCTGGCGCCCTTCTACGAGCGGCTGCTGGGGCTCTGAGACGGGCCCTGGCCGGAACGGTCCAGGGACGTTTCCGGCCAGCCGGATTCCCTTCCACTGCCGCTGAGCTGCGACGAAGCTAGTGATCGCCGCCAGGGAGCACCGCTCCGGACGGCGCCGGAGGATCCGTCACCGCGGGACGCGACCACCGGACCCACCCAGCCGTCGCACCCGTAGAAGAGGACACCGTCATGCTCCGCACCGTCATCGCCAAGGCCGCCGCGGTCGCCACCCTCGCCCTCGCCCTGGCCGGTCTGGCCCCCGCCGTCGCCACCGCCGACGCCGGCAGCGCCACCACCGCCACCAGCACCACCGCCGGCGTCTCCGGCGCCCCCGTCGTCGCCTACGACATGATCTGGGGCTGATCGAGCCCCGCCCTGCGCAGCGCCGTCCGGGCCGTTCCGCCCGCCCGCTCCGCGTAGTGCCACCCTGCCCACCCCGCCCGCGCCGCCCGGCCCGGGCCGTTCCACCCCGGCCCCACGGGCCGCCGCACCCCGCCGCACCGGCTGCTCCTGCAGGGCAGCCGCCCGGCCGCGGCCCGCACGCCCTCCCCCCTCCGGCGGTTCGACGCCGCCGTCCGCTCCCGCCCGGTCGCGGGGGAGCACCACCGAAGAACTCTGACCCGATCATGACCATCAAAGGATCCGTCGTGTCCCGTCGCGCCCTCTCCCGCTCCCTCGCCATCGGCCTCGCCGCCGTCTCCGCCTCCGCGGTGTTCTCCGTCATGCCCGCCCAGGCCGACACCGTGGTCGCCTCCTGGCGGACCCCGACCTCGACCGGCACGCTCGGCAACGGCGCCGCCCCCGGCGGCACGGTGACCCGCAGCCAGGCCGTGGCCCGGGCCCAGGACTGGGTGAACAAGGCCGTCCCGTACAGCCCCAACGGCCTGGTCAGCCCGTACGGCTGGTGGGCCGACGCCGAGACCGGCGGTCGCTACCGGCAGGACTGCTCCGGCCTGGTCTCGATGGCCTGGCAGCTGACGGACAGCCTGAACACCAACTCGCTGGTCAACGTCTCCACCCGGATCGGCCTCGACGACCTCCAGCCGGGCGACGCCCTCAACAACATCGACACCCACACCGCGCTCTTCGTCGGCTGGACCGACGGCTCGCACAACGCGGCCAACATCATCGAGGAGTGGAGCCGCTCCGGCCCGACCCGCGCCCGGGTGATGAACCGCAGCGAGATCAACAGCCGGCACTTCTACGCCTACCGCTACAACCGGATCGCGGACGACTCCGCGCCCACGGTCAGCAAGACCAAGGGCCAGTTCTTCCACGGGACCCGCAACGCGGACGGCACCTGGACCGGCCTCGGCGCGCTCAACGGTGTCGCCACGGCCCCGCAGTTCAACGGCACCGAGGAGGCCATCGCGGCCGCGCCCGACGGCTCCTCGCAGGTGGTCGGCATCGGCCTGGACGGCAACGTCTACCACACCGTCCGTTACACCAGCGGCAGTTGGCAGCCCTGGGGTGCCCTGACCGACTTCAACGGCAAGCAGATGGCCGCCAGCCAGGTGTCGATCGCGGTCGGCCCGGACGGCTCGGCCCAGGTGCTCGCCGTCGGCGCCGACACCGTGCTCTACCACGCGATCCGCAGCGCGAACGGCTCCTGGAGCGCCTTCCAGCCGCTCGTCCTCAAGGACGGCTCCCCGATGAAGGCGGGCCGGGTGTCGATCGCGGTCGGCCCGGACGGCTCCTCGCAGACCCTGGCGATCGGCGGCGACGGCGTCGTCTACCACACCGTCCGCGCCGCCGACGGCTCCTGGACCCCGTTCCAGCCGGTGCTCGGCACCGACGGCGGCCCGGTCCACGCGTCCGACGTCTCCATCGCCGCCAACCGCGACGGCTCGGCCCAGCTCCTCGTCATCCCCGGCGACGGCAACGTCTACCACGAGATCCGCCGCTCCGACGGCAGCTGGACCGGCTTCGCCCCGATCGACGGCGTCGGCACCCCCACCATGGCGGCCAGCCAGGCCTCGATCACCATCACCCCGGACGGCACCGCCCAGGTCCTGGCCATCGGCAACGACGGCAACGTCTACCACCGGAGCCGCAACTCGGACGGCAGCTGGACCGGCTTCGCCCCGATCGCCGGCGCCTACGGCGCGAGCACCTTCAACGCCCAGCGCGTCGGCATCGCCGGCATGCCGGACGGCTCCGCCCAGATCCTGGTCACCGGCGGCCGCTGACCTCCACCGGCCCCGCCCGCCCCGTCGGCGGGCCCACCGGCACCGCCCCGCGAGCCCCGCCCGACCAGGGCGGGGCTCGCCGTCGTCACTCCGGGTCGTCACCCCCCGTGACGCCGGCCGCGCCGGGGCCGCCCGCCCGTCCCCTGGGCGATCCGGCTCTCCACGTTGCTGCGGACCGCCTTCGACAGCGTCCCGGCGGCCGCCGCGAGGAAGACGAAGTTGTAGGCGATCTGCATCGTCACGATGAGCCGCGCCGTCTGCCCCGCCGGGGTGATGTCGCCGTAGCCGACCGTCGCCATGGTGACGACCGTGAAGTACAGCGCGTCCAGCCGGGTCTCCAGCCCCGCGAACTCCGACTTGTGACTCCCCATCACGTAGTACGTCGCGGCGAAGATGGTCAGCGCCATGCAGATCAGGAAGATCAGCCAGACCACCGGCCGCTTGGCCGTCCCGCGCATCACGCCGGCCATCTTGGCCAGCAGCAGCCAGGTCATCCCGGCCACCGCCGCCGCGAAGAAGGTCCAGCTCACCACCGGTCGGCGGTTGCCGAACCACTCCAGCGGCAGGGTGAAGTACCCGACCATCAGCAGTGTGAACGCGAGGAGCAGATAGGACCAGGCCCGCAGGTCGACGGGCGCGGGAGGCGGCAGCGGGTTCTCGGACATCCCGCCCAGCCTGTTCCGCCGGGGCCTCCGGCGCCCGCCGGGCTGCTCCGTCCGGGTCGGGCCCTCGGGCCGGGCGCCGTGCGGGTCACCGTACGACGAAGCCCCCGGCGCCGTCGTCGGACGGTACCGGGGGCTTCGGGGGCGAGTGCGGGACTCAGGCGGTCGTCTCGGGCCGCTTCGTCTCGGTGGCCTTGGTCACGTTGGTCGGCGTGACGGCGGGCTGGGGGGCGGCCGTGCTCTGCGCGGTGCCGGCGGCCTGTGCGGCGTCCGCCGGGGCGTCCTCGTCGCGCAGAGCCTTGGTCTCCGCCTTCAGGATGCGCATGGACTTGCCCAGGCCACGGGCCATCTCCGGCAGCTTCTTCGATCCGAACAGCAGGACCACGACCGCCAGCACCACCAGGAGGTGCCAGGGCTCAAGACCGTTCCGCAGCATCCCTGGCCACCGGTCCCTTCTTGTCTAGAGTCACGAGGTGGGCTGTTGCCCGTGCTGGCCAGTATGCCTGGCACTGACGGCGAACGGATACACCGGCCGGGAAACGCTGGCCGAAAACCAGGTGCCGTTCGAGCGGAACGCAAGCGTCGTGTGCGTCGCCGACGCGGCCGCGGGGTCAGCCGGAGTAGCCGATGATCAGCCCGCACAGCACCGCCGCGACCACCGCGACCCCGGTGGACAGCACCAGCAGCACCCGGGTCCGCGGCAACGGCGCGCCCGCCCGCATCGCCGCCTCCACCTTCGTCCACCGCTGGTAGGCCGTCAGCCCCAGCACCGCGCCGCCGAGCGCGCAGACCACGGCCAGGGTGACCCGCAGCGGCTCCGGGGCGATGTCGGGGGTGAGCTGGTCCACCGCGATGCCGCCCGCGAGCAGGCCCAGCGAGGTGCGGATCCAGGCCAGGAAGGTCCGCTCGTTGGCGAGCGAGAAGCGGTAGTCGAGCGGTTCCCGCTCCTCGTCGGCCTCCCCGGGCTCCGGCATCACGGCCTCCTCGCGCTCCTCGCGCCCACTGCGCCAGAGCCTAGACCGCCCCGCCCCGGCCCGCCTTCCGCGGTCCGGCGGCCCGGTCCGGCGGTCGGGGCGGCGGTCGGGAACCGTCGGGAGGCGTACCGCGGCTGCCGGGAACGGCGGAGAGCCCCCGCCCGGGTGGGCGGGGGCTCTCGATGACTCGCGTGGACCGGGCCGGCCGGGTGGGCCGGTCAGGCGGTGACCGTTTCGGCCCCGGCCTTCGGGGCGGGGGCGGCGGCGGGGAGGTGGCCCATCAGGCGGCGGGCCAGCACCGCGGCGCCGAGGGCGAAGACCAGGCCGACGACGGCGGCGACGTGCAGGCCGTCGGTGAAGGCGGTCCGGGCGGTCTCCAGCAGGTCGGAGCCGAGCCGGTCGGGGAGGTGGGCGGCGGTGGTCACCGCGCCGCCGAGGGTGTCCCGGGCGGCCCGGCCGGCCTCGCCGTCGAGCCCGGCCGGGAGGGCGCCGTCCAGCTGGTGGCGGTAGACCGCGGCGCCGGCCGCGCCGAGCAGGGCGATGCCGAGCGAGCTGCCCAGTTCGACGGCGGTCTCGGAGGTGGCGGAGGCGGCGCCGGCCCGCTCGACGGGTGCGGCGGAGACGACCATCTCGGCGGTCATGGTCATGGTGCCGACGGTGCCGGCGGCGAGCACGCCCGCCGCCACGAGGATGACCGCCAGCGGGGAGTGGGCGCCGACCGCGGTCATCATCGCGAAGCCCGCGGCGGCGACGAGGAAGCCGCCGCCCATCAGGACCGCCGGGCGGACCCGGCCGGCCAGCGCCGAGGTGATCCCGACGGCCGCACCGACGCCGAGGCTGGGCGCGAGCGACCAGAGCGAGGCGGTGAGCGGGCTCATCCCCTTGACCAGCTGCAGGTACTGCGAGGTGAAGAGGGAGAAGCCCATCATCGCGAACATCGCGATGGTGTTGACGGTGATCGCGCCGGTGAAGGTGCGGATCCGGAACAGGCCGAGGTCGAGCAGCGGGTGGGCGGCGGTGCGCTGGCGCCGGACGAACGCGGCGCCGAGCAGCAGACCGGCCGGGATGGCGAGGGCGGGCAGCGGGTGCCAGCCGTCGACGGCGAGGGTCTTGACCCCGTAGACGAGCGGGAGGATCGCGGCGATCGAGAGGGCGGCGCCGGGCAGGTCGAAGCGGCCGGCGGGGGTGGCGGCGCGGTGCTCGGGGAGCACGGCGGGGGCGGCGAGCAGGACCAGGGCCATCACCGGGACGGCGGGCAGGAACGCGGAGCCCCACCAGTAGTGGTCGAGCAGCAGGCCGCCGGCGACGGGGCCGAGGGTGGCGCCGGCGGTGAGGACGCCGCCCCAGGCGCCGAGGGCGGCCTGCCGCTGCCGCGGGTCGTGGAACATCGTGCGGATCAGCGCGAGCGTCGAGGGCATCACGGTGGCCCCGGCGACGCCGAGCAGGGCGCGGGCGGCGATCAGCCCGCCGGCGGTGTCGGCCCTGGCGGCCAGCAGTGAGGCACCGATGAACCCGGCCGCGCCGACCATCAGAAGCCGGCGCCGGCCGATGCGGTCGCCCAGCGCGCCCATGGTGATGAGCAGGCCGGCGAGCAGGAACGAGTAGATGTCCATGATCCACAGCTGCTGGGTGCCGCTGGGGGCCAGCTCGGTGGAGATGTACGGGACGGCGAAGAAGAGGACGCCCATGTCCATCGCGAGGACGAGCGTCGGGAGCAGGAGGACGGCCAGGCCGATCCATTCGCGGCGGCCTGCGCGGCCGGTGGTTGCGGTCATGGGGATGACAGTACGGATGTGTCAGACGCTTGTCTAGTACAGATGTGTAAATCGATCGTCCAAGACATTCGTGCAAGACATTCGTCCAGACCTTCCGTAGGATTCGGGGCATGGGAAACCGCGAAGACCTGATGGCCGGCGCCAAGCGCTGCCTGTACGAGAAGGGCTACGGACGCACCACGGCCCGCGACATCGCGACCGCCTCGGGCGTCAGCCTCGCCGCGATCGGCTACCACTTCGGCTCCAAGGACGCCCTGCTCAACGCGGCGATGATCGAGGCGATCGGGGACATGGGGGCGGCCCTGGGGGCCGTCGTGGACGCCGCCAACCAGGTCTCGGCCGACCCGGAGGAGCGCTTCGCCGCCGTCTGGGACGGCCTGCGCGGCGTCTTCGCCACGCACCGCGGACTCTGGGCGGCCCAGTTCGAGGCGCTCGCCCAGACCGGGCACGCCCCCGAACTGGCGGAGGCGTTCGCGGGCGCGCAGAAGGAGGGCCGGCTCGGCCTGGCCGCGCTGTTCCAGGGGCTGCCCGAGGTCCCGGACACCGAGGAGGAACTCGTCCGCGGCGCCTTCTACCAGACCCTGCTGGCCGGGTACGCCGCGCAGTGGCTGGCCTCCCCGGACCAGGTGCCGAGCGGGCGGGAGTTCCTGCGCGGGCTGCGCCTGGTCAGCGGCGGGGTGCTCGGCCCGGCCGCCGCCTGAGGGCGGGCGCCCTCACGGTGCGGTGACGGCGGTCACTCTCACGGTGCGGTGACGGCGGGCCTCATGCGGTGACGGCGGGCCTCATGCGGTGACGACGGTCAGCAGCACCACCGAGTCGACGTGGGCCAGCAGCCCGTGCCGCTCCTGGGGCACCGGTTCCAGCCGCCCCGTCGGCAGTTCCAGGTGCCGGCCGGCGATGGTCAGCGAGACCCGGCCGCGCAGCACCTGCACGCTGCCGGCGGTGGGCGGGGTGTGCTCGTCCAGCGAGGTGCCGGCGGTCAGGGCGATCACGGTCTGCCGCAGGAGGCCGTCGTGCAGCACCAGGTGGGCGCTGCGCCCGTGCGGGCTCTCGGCCGCGCGGGCGGCGTGCTCCACGGCGAGCTGTTCGAGATCGGGCATCGGGCGTCCTCCCGGCCCCGCCGGCCGGGGTCCTGCGCCCAGGGTCGCGGACGCGTCCGCTCCGCGCACCCGGAGCCGGCGGTCCGCCCCCCGGTCCGCCCGGGCCGTCCACTCCACCGGCCCGCCCGCCGCGGGCCCGGCGGAGCCTGTCCGGGGCCCGTCCGGGGCCGTCGACGCCCGCCCGGAGTCGTTCGACGTGCGACTCCCGCCGAGTGCCCGCATCGTGGAGGCATGGCGACCAACCAGAATCTTTTCAGCGGCTTCCAGGTCAACCGCCCGATGCTGGCCGGCGGTGCGGTGCTCAGCGGCGTCGGCGCCGTGATCGGCATGGCCGGCGCGGTGATGGTGTGCGCGGCACTGGCCACGGCCGGCCGCAACTGGATGCGCGGGCTCGACACCCCGCCGTCCGCGATGGCCCACCGGGCACTGCACGAGGCGAAGGTGGCGTCCAACGCCGGCTGGGAGGCCTGGCGCACCGAGCACAGCTCGCCCAACTGACCGCGGCCCCGCCGTCCGGGCGCACCCGACCGGCCGGCCCGCGCCGCCACCGCGCGGCGCGGCGGGCCGCCATGGGGGTGCGGCCCGCCGCGGCCGTGAACCGGACCGCGGGCCGGGCGACGCCCGCGGTCCGAGCAGCGCCTACAGCCCGAGCGACTTGGCGATGATGCTGCGCATGACCTCGCTGGTGCCGCCGTAGATCCGGAAGACCCGGTTGTCGGTGTAGAGCCGGGCGATCGGGTACTCCAGGATGTAGCCGTAACCGCCGTGCAGCTGAAGGCACTTGTCGATCACGACGGACGCCGACTCGGTGCAGAACAGCTTGGCGGCGGCCGCGTCGGCCACGCTCAGCTCGCCGTTCTGGTACAGCTCCAGCGCCCGGTCGACCATCGACTGCTGCGCCACCACCTGGGCCTCGCAGTCGGCGAGGGTGAACTTGGTGTTCTGGAACTCCGCGACGGCCTTGCCGAACACCTTGCGGTCCTTGACGTACTGCACCGCGAACCGCACCGCGGCGGCGGCGGACGCGTACGCGCCGACCGCGATCGCCAGCCGCTCCTGCACCAGGTTGTGGGTCAGGTAGGCGAAGGCCATGCCCTCCTCGCCGAGCAGGTCCTCCACCGGCACCTTGACGTCGCTGAACGCCAGTTCGGCGGTGTCCGAGGTGCGCAGGCCGATCTTCTGCAGCTTGCGGCCCACGCTGTACCCCGCGGAGGCGGTGTCCACGCAGAGGATGGAGAGCCCGGCCCGGCGGTTCTCCGGGTCGTACGGCGCGGTGCGGCAGACCACCAGGACGAGGTCGGCCAGCACGCCGCCGGTGATGAAGGTCTTGGCGCCGTTCAGGACGTAGTGGGTGCCGTCCTCGGAGAGCCGGGCGGTGGTGGTGATGCCCGCGAGGTCGGAGCCGGCGCCCGGCTCGGTCATCGCGATCGCCGTCATGATGTCGCCGGAGACGAAGCCGGGCAGCCAGCGCCGCTTCTGCTCCTCGTTCGCGTACTCCAGCAGGTACGGCAGGACGAGCCCGGTGTGCACGCCCGAGGAGCCGAAGCTCACGCCGGCTCTGGCGGTCTCCTCGGCGATCACGGCCTGGTACTTGAAGCCGCTCTCGCCGGCGCCGCCGTACTCCTCCGGCACCTCGATGCCGTAGACGCCGAGCTCGCCTAGCTGGCGGTAGAAGTCGCGCGGCGGGTGCCCCTCGGCCTCCCAGCTCTCGTAGACCGGGACGACCTCGTTGGCGATGAAGTCCCGGATGGTCTCCCGGAAGGCCTCGTGGTCCTCGTTGAACACGGTGCGGCGCACGGTGGCGCTCCCTTCGGTGGCGACCGGCCGGTGGGGCCGGCGGAGGCTGAACGTGCCAGGTGATGGCCCCACAAGTTAATCCCGGGTAGCTTCGGCTGTCCAGGGTCGACGAGGCCGGAAACGGGCGGTGGTCGCGGGCTCGCGGTGCCGTCAAGTGAATCCTTGCTAGCCTGATCCCAAGAGTCCGGGAGTCCGGGAGTCGGCAGGGTCCGGGGGGCCGGCGGCGCCGCGGTCCGGCGGCCGGAGCGGACGGGAGGGAGGCGGCCATGGTGGTCCGGAGGCCGCCCGGTCGGCGCGCCCAGATCCTCGCGGTGGCGGCCGACCGCTTCCACCGCAGCGGCTACCACCAGGTCTCCATGAGCGAGGTCGCGGCCGGGGTCGGCATCACCGCGCCGGCCCTCTACCGGCACTTCCGCGGCAAGCCCGAACTGCTCGACCGCGCCGTCCGGTTGGGCCTGGACGCGCTGGCCGACGGGCTGCGCGCGGCCCGCACCGGCGGCGAGCTCGGTGCCGCGCTGGCCGCCGTCGCGGTCGGGCACCGCCCGCTCGGCACCCTGGTGCAGCGCGACGCCCGGCTGCTGCCACCCGCCCGGCGGGCCGAGCTGCGCCGCGAGCTGCGCGCCGACGTCCGGCTGATGGCCGCCGTGCTGGGCGCGGAGCGCCCCGAACTGTCCGCTCCGGACGTCGAGTTGATCTGCTGGTCGGCGCTCTCGGCGGCTGCCGGGCTCTCCTACCAGACGGTCGCGCCGCAGCCCCGCCGAGCCGAGGCGGTGCTGCGCGACCTGGTCGCCGCCGTCCTCGCGGTCGGCCCGGGTACCGCGGAGGCCGGCTCCGCCGCCCGGGGCGCCCGGGTCACCGAAGCCGTCCCGGCCTCCCGGGCCGTCGCTGCCGCCGACCCGCTGCCCGCCCCCCGGCCGCCGGCCCGCCGGGAGGAACTGCTCGCCGCGGCCGTGCGGCTCTTCCACCAGCGCGGCTTCGACAACGTCAGCACCGACCAGCTCGGCGCCGCCGTGGGCATCTCCGGCCCCAGCGTGTACCGGCACTTCGACAGCAAGGCCCAGCTGCTCGCCGCCTCGCTGGTGCGCAGCCGTGAGCGGCTCTGGCAGCAGGTGGACGGTGCGATCACGGCCGCCGACGGCCCGCGGGCCGCACTCGAGGCCGGCCTGGGCGCCTACGTCGGCTTCGCGCTGCGCAACGGGGACTACCTGGGCGCGATGCTCAGCGAGACGGAGCGGCTGGCCCCGCCCGACCGGCGGGCCGCGGTGGACTTCCGGCGCGACTTCCTGCGGACCTGGGTCGGCCTGCTGCGCGAGGTCCGGCCCGGCTACGACGCGGTCGAGGCCCGGATCCGGGTCCACGCCCTGTTCGCACTGGTCAACGACGGGGTCCGGAACCGTCCGCACAGTGCCCGGCCGGACCTCGGCGAGTGCCTGCTGCGCCTGGGCCGGGCCGTCCTGGGCTCGTCCTGAACGGCCGCGGCCGGGCGCCCGCCCCCGCCCGGAGGGAACGGGCGCCCGGCCCGGTGGGGCGCCCGGTGGCAGACCCCGGGAGCGGCGCCTGGGCCCTGTCGGGCCCGCCTCAGTACAGGACGTGCGGGTAGTAGACCCGGGCGTCGACGTTGCCGTTGCCCTGCAGGGCGCCGATGTTGCCGCCGTTGCCGGTCACGGCCAGCCCGTTGTTCTGGTTGGCGGCGCCCGAACCGGTCGCGGTCTGCTGGGTGTTGACCACGTTGCCGGTCACGTTGCCGATGATGTTGCCGGAGCCGGTGTTGTTCACGACGCTGCTGTTGGAGTGGTCGACGGCGCCGGCGCCGTTGTCGGCGTGGGCGGCGGTGGCGCCGATGCCCACGAGGAGGAACGCCCCGAGGGCGGTGACGGCGGCGGCTGCGCGAATACGGGACACGCTGGTCTCCCTGAGCTGGGGTGCGAAATGTGGCGCGATCCGGAGTGGCCGCTCCGTGGCGCCGTTGCCTGACGTCGCACGTTCAGCATTCACCAGCGGCGTGGACGAACTCCACCGTACGGGTGGCAATTCCCCCGATGGTGTCATGGCGTTGTCGTATCCGGGTTCCGCCGGACGGCCCGACGGGCGCCGTCCGGCCGGCCGAATCCGTTGTGGGAAGGGCGAGTTGAGGGCCAGGCCGGGATTCTTCGGCAACCCTCCGCTGTCAACCAAGAGTTGACCGGGTGCTCTCGAAGGTCCGGCGGGGCGGGACGGGGGCGGGGTGCCTCGCCCCGCCCGGTCGGGGAACCATTCCGGAGGCCGACGAGTCTTGGTGAATGCTTTACCTTTTCATTGCCAAGACTCGACCTCCCGGAGTGCCCGCACCGTGACCAGCCTCGCCCTCGGCCCGTCCTGGCTCGATCCGACCCACCTGATCTCGACCTTCGGCCTGCTCGGCATCCTGGCCATCGTCTTCGCCGAGTCCGGCCTGCTGATCGGCTTCTTCCTGCCCGGCGACTCGCTGCTCTTCACCACCGGCCTGCTGGTGGCCGGCGGCACGTACCTGCACCAGCCGCTCTGGCTGGTCTGCGCGCTGGTGGTGGCCGCCGCGGTGGCCGGGGACCAGGTCGGCTACCTGTTCGGCCGCAAGGTCGGGCCGGGGCTGTTCCGCCGCCCCGACTCCCGCCTGTTCAAGCAGGAGAACGTCGAGAAGGCCGCCGCCTTCTTCGACCGGCACGGGCCCAAGGCGATCGTGCTGGCCCGCTTCGTGCCGATCGTGCGCACCTTCACCCCGATCGTCGCCGGGGTGAGCAGGATGAACTACCGCACCTTCGTGGTCTTCAACGTCGTCGGCGGCGTCCTGTGGGGCGCCGGGGTCACCGTGCTCGGCTACTTCCTCGGCCGGATCCCGTTCGTCCGGGAGAACATCGAGGCCATCCTGGTCGGCATCGTGCTGGTCTCGGTGGTCCCGGTGGCCGTCGAACTGCTCCGGGCCCGCCGCTCCGGCGCGGCCGCCGCCAGCCGTCACCGCGCCGGGTAGGCGCCCGTGGGGATGGTCACGCTACGTCGCGTACATGTGCGTCCGGCTGTTCGATCAGGCAAGGTGTAACCCGAGATCGAACGGTGGCAGGCGGCCACCAGGGGTGGCGAGGAGCGGAAGTGCCGAAGCGGGGCCGACCGGGCGGCGGCAAGCGGGCGAGGGGGGGCCGGGCGGTCCGCCAGGCGCGGCGGACACCGCCGGTCCGGCCGGTGGACCCGGCCGAGGCACCGCCCACCGAGGGCCTGCTCGGCCACCCGGCCCCGCTCGTCGAGCCCGTCACCGTCGTCCCGCTCGTTCCGCCGATCCCGGAGACCAGGGGCCTGCTGAACCCGGAGCCGGAGCCGGAGCCGGAGCCGGAGCCGGAGCCGGAGCCGGAGCCGGAGCCGGAGCCGGAGCCGGAGCCGGAGTCCGAGGCCCAGCCCGCGTTCGAGCCCGATCCGGCCGTCGCGGCCGGGCCGCACCCCGGACTGGAGCCGTCGGGCGGGGCCGCCCGGCCGGCCCGGCGCCGCTCGGTCGCCGAGGACACCCTCACCCCCGAGGAGTGGCGGGCCGCCGGCTACACGCCGCCCACCGGCATCCCCGTCGCGGACCTCACCCCCGGCGCGCCCGGCGAGGCGCCCTGGCCGGACCGGATGCGCACCCTGCTGCGCACCCCGATGTCCGAGCGGCCCGCCTTCGAGCGGACCGCCCGCGAACTGCACCCCTCCGCGGCCGCGACCCGCAACGTCCCGCGCATCCTCGACCTGACGCTGCGCATCGGCGAGCTGCTGCTGGCCAGCGGGGAGGCCGCCGAGGACGTCGAGGCCGCGATGCTCGGCATCGCGCACGCCTACCGGCTGGACCACTGCGAGCCGCAGGTGACCTTCACCCTCATCGGCATCTCGCACCAGCCCTCGCTGGTCGAGCCGCCGATCACCGCCGACCGCGTGGTGCGCCGCCGCACCTCCGACTACACCCGGCTGAACGCGGTCTACGAGCTGGTCGCGGACATCACCGCCGAGAAGGTCACGGTCAACGACGCCTACCGCCGGCTCGCCGCGATCCGCCGCAACCGCCACCCCTACCCGGCCTGGTTCCTCGCGCTGACCACTGGTCTGCTGGCCGGCGCGGCCACCTTCCTGGTCGGCGGGCGGGCCGACGACAAGGCCTGGCTGGTCTTCGCCAGCGCCTTCGTCGCGGCCGTCCTGGGCGACCGGCTGGCCTCCATGCTGGCCCGGCGCCGGCTGCCGGAGTTCTACCAGTTCGTGGCGGCCGCGATGCCGGCCGCGGCCTCCGGGATCATCCTGTCCTTCAACGACTGGGGGCTGCGCGGTTCGGTGGTGATCACCGGCGGCCTGTTCGCGCTGCTGCCCGGGCGGGCCCTGGTCGCCGCCGTCCAGGACGGTCTGACCGGCTTCTACATCACCGCCGCGGCACGCCTGCTGGAGGTGATCTACCTGGTCGCGGGCATCGTGATCGGGGTGATGCTGATCCTCTACCTGGGCGTCGGCTTCGAGGCGAAGCTGCGGCCGGACGAGAGCCTGGTGGGCGTCAGCTACCCGCCGGTCCAGATGATCGCGGCGCTGGTGCTCACCCTGGCCTTCGCCACCCTGCTGCAGACCGACCGGCGCTCGCTCGCCCTGGTCACGCTGAACAGCGGCATCGGCTGGGCCAGCTACGGCGTCCTGGCCTACAACGCGGGCCTGTCCCCGATCGCGGCCACCGGGGTGGCGGCGGGCCTGGTCGGCCTCTTCGGGCAGCTGATGGCGCGCTACCGCAACGGCTCGGCGCTGCCGTACGTGACCGCCGCGATCGGCCCGCTGATGCCCGGGTCGGCGCTCTACCTCGGGATGCTCTCCTTCGCGCAGGGCCACTCCAGCGCCGGCCTGGTGTCGGTCTCCCGGGCGGCGGCGATCGCGATGGCGCTGGCGATCGGCGTGAACCTCGGGGGCGAGATCGCCCGACTCTTCATGAAGCTCCCGGTCGGCGGCGAGCGCCCGTCGCTGTACCCGATGGGCCCGCGCCGGGCGGCCAAGCGCACCCGCGGGTTCTGACCGGGCGTTGGACCGGTGTTGGCCTCCGGGCCACGTCACGGCCGACCGGACGCAGGACCAGGAACGAAGGTAAGAAGCATGACCACACTGCTGGACGGCTACCGCGAGCACATCCTCGCCGCGCACAAGCAACCGCTGCTCCTGCTGCTGGTCGGCTTCATCACCTCCTTCGTCTTCATCCGCTTCAGCGTCCGGATGATCCGCGCCCAGGTCCGCTGGTGGCCGGGCAACGTCACCCCCGGCGGCCTGCACATCCACCACATGGTGTTCGGCCTGGGCTTCCTGCTGGCCGGGGGCATCGGGGTGTTCGCCACCTACGGCGGGCACCCGTGGATCGACTGGTTCGGGCTGGTCTTCGGCATCGGCTGCGGCCTGGTGCTGGACGAGTTCGCCCTGATCCTGCACCTGGACGACGTCTACTGGAGCGAGCAGGGCCGCAAGTCGGTGGACGCGGTGATCTTCGGGATCCTGTTCACCGCCCTGCTGCTGGTCGGGTACGTGCCGCTCGGCGTGGTGCCCGGCGAGGAGACCAGGTGGGGCCTGATCACCGTGATCTCGGTGAACGCGCTGGCCTCGGTGATCACCCTGATCAAGGGCAAGATGTGGACCGGCCTGCTGGGCATCATGGTCCCCGGCCTCTCCTGGATCGGGGCGATCCGGCTGGCCCGGCCCAGCAGCCCGTGGGCCCGCTGGCGGTACGCCACGCGCCCCCGCCGGCGGGCGCGTGCGCTCCGGCGCGAGCGCCTGCTGCACCGGCGCGCCGACCGGGCCCGCACCTGGCTCTTCGACCTGATCGCGGGTGCGCCGGACAAGGTGCCGGCGAACCACCCCGCCGCGCACCGGGTGGCCGAGCGGATGGCCGCCCGGGCCACCGCCCACCTCGACGCGCACGCCGCCCGGGCGCTGGCCCGGCGCCAGGCCCGGCTGGCCGACCGCCGCTCGGCGGCCGCCGCCGGCTCCCCGCTCGGCCCGGGGGAGGGCGCGGCCTTCGGGCCGGTCGGCCTCCCGGGCCCGTCCCGCGGCGCCCAGCAGCGCCGCCGGGCGGTCCGGGCGGGCCGCAACCGGACGTACGCGGTCCGGCCGACCGGGCTGGAGCGGCGCTCCTCGCGGCACCCCCACCTGCGGACCCACACCCCCCGGATCCACCGGTAGGCCGCCTCCCCCGGGGGCTGGGCCGAAGCCGACTCCTGGTCGGATCATCCGATGGTCACCCGACCGGCGGACCGTGTTCGGGGTGGGAAAGGCGCCGGAGTTGAGAACATGATCGGCGAGTGACCGTTCTGTCACGTGATGGGATGATTCGCCGGAGCTCCTCGGACCGGCTGCCCGGCCGCCCGGCCGCCCAGGCCTTCGGACCGGGAGTCCCGAGGCCTCCGGGGCCCCGGGGGCCGCCCGGCCGTCATCCCCTCCGGACCCGTGAGAAGGGATGTCTCGTGGCACGCAGGCTCCTGCCGACCCTCCTGTTGTCCCTCACCGCCCTGCTCGGGCTGCTCCCCGCCGCCCAGGCCGCGCCGGCCGACCCCGCGCCGGCCGCCGGCCCGGGAGCCCCCGCCGGCCCCGCGACCGGCGACGACCGGTACCCGACCCCCGAGGAGATCGGCCGGTCCCGCGCCGAGGCCGACCGCACGGCGGCCACCGTCACGGCCGTCGAGGCCGGACTCACCGCCGCCCGGGACGAACTCGACCGGGCCGCGCACAGCGCCGAACGGGCCGTCGAGGCCTACAACGGCGCCCAGCTCGCCCTCACCCGGGCCCGCGCCGAGGAGACCGCCGCGGCCGGCCGCGCCACCGCCGCCGAGGCCCGGCGCACCGAGGCCGCCGAGGACGCCGCCCGGCTCGCCGCCGAGACCTACCGGCAGGGCGCGGGCGCCGAACTCTCCGCCCTCAACGCGCTGCTCGGCGCCCGCGGCCCGCGCGAGGCCGGCGACCGCGCCACCGCGGTCGGCGTCGCCAGCGACCGCACCCGGCAGATCCTGGACGCCGCCACCTCCACCGCCGCCGCGGCCGCCCGGGCCTCCGCCGCCGCCCGCACCGCCACCGGGGCCGCCGAGAAGGCCGCCGCCGAGGTCGGCGCCGCCAGGAGCAGGGCGGAGGCCGGGCTCGCCGCCCAGCAGAGCACCGTCGCCGCCACCGCGCGTCGCCGCGAGCAGCTGCTCACCGAACTGGCCGCCGCCCGGCACACCACCGTCGAGCTCGAACGCCGGCGCCGCGAGGCGGTGGAGGCGATCGCCGCCCGCGAGGCCGAGGCCGCCGCCCGCGCCGCCGCCGAGAAGGCCGCCGCCGACCGGGCCGCCGCCGACGCCGCGGCCGCGGAGGCCGTGGGGGCCGCGGGGGCCATGGGGGCCGCACCGCCCGCGGACCGCCCGTGGTCCGCCGAGGGCGCCGCCGCCGCCGTCGCCTTCGCTCGTTCCAAGATCGGCCTGCCCTACGTCTGGGGCGGCGAGGGCCCGGACGGCTACGACTGCTCGGGGCTGACCATGACCGCCTGGCGCGAGGGCGGCCGGTCGCTCAACCACTTCGCCGCCGACCAGTACGCCCAGAGCACCCCGATCGGCTACCGCCAGCTGCGCCCCGGGGACCTGGTCTTCTGGAGCGACACCGGCCGGGCCGCCGACATCCACCACGTCGGCCTCTACATCGGCGACGACCAGATGATCGAGGCCCCCCGGGTCGGCATGCCGGTCAAACAGGCCAGCCTCTGGATCATGGGCACCCCGGACTTCTACGCCCGCCCGTAGCGCCCGGAGGGGTCCCGGGGCCCCTCGCTCGGGACGGGCCGGCGTCGTCGGGGGCCGGGGCTACCGTGGGTGGTCCGACGACCGGGAGGAGACGCCGTGCTGCTGCGGGATGTCCGGGAGGGGGACGTCGAGGCGTACGTCCGGATGCGCTGCGACCCGGTGATGATGGCCCGGCTTCCGGCTGCTCGGCGAGCGGGAGGTCGACTTCGCGGACCGCGTGCTGCGCTGCCACGACTGGGTGGTGACGCCCGGCGAGCACCGCCGGTCGGGCACGGAATAATTCGGATGCCGCCGGACGAGCGCAGCCGTACGGTGGCCCGATGGGCAACAGAACCGATGACGGTGCCGTGGACGTCGTGGACGGCCTCCGGATCCGCGCGATCGCCGAGGACGAGGTCGCCGCGTGGGACCGCGCGCTCGCGACGGGCTTCCTGCGCTCGCACGTGGGCAGCGCGGCGGACTTCCGTCGTCGGCAGTGGGAGCCGGGCCGGATGCTCGGCGGCTTCGACGGCGAGCGCTGCATCGCCACCTTCCGCAGCTTCGACGTCGAGCTGACCGTCCCGGGCGGGGCCGCCGTCCGGGCCGACGCGATCACCGCGGTGACGGTGAGCGCCACCCACCGCCGCCGGGGCCTGCTCGGCGCCATGATGCGCCGGGACTTGGCGGCCGCCGCCGACCGCGGCTCGGCGGTCGCCATCCTGATCGCCGCCGAGTACAACATCTACGGCCGCTACGGCTTCGGCCCGGCCACCCGCGGCCACGGCTGGAACGTGGACCTGCGGCGCACCCGCGGGCTGCGCGAGGGCCTGCCGACCGTCCCCGGCGGCCGGATCGACTTCGTGACCATGGCCGAGCTGCGCGAGGTCGGCGCCGACCTGCACGAGCGCTGGCGCCGCACCCAGCCGGGCGCGATCGCCCGCGACGGGCTGTGGTGGAAGCGCTCCACCGGCGAGCTCCAGGTGCCGGGCTTCGAGTTCAAGGAGCCGTTCGCGGCCGTGCACCGGGACGCCGACGGCGCGGTCACCGGCCTGGTGGTCTACCGGGTCGACGACAAGTGGGACGGCAGCTACCCCGACTGCACGCTCACCGTGGTCGACTTCCTCGCCCTCGACCGGGCGACCGCCGCCGGCCTCTGGCGCTTCGTCCTGTCCGTCGACTGGGTGCGCAAGGTGGTGGTGGAGAACGTCGGCCCGGACGACCCGCTGCCGCTGCTCCTCCAGGACCCGCGCGCCGCCACCCCCCACGTGGACAACGCGGACTTCACCTGGCTGCGGGTGCTGGACGTCGAGGCGGCGTTCGCCGCCCGGACGTACGGCGCCCCGGGCCGGGTGGTGCTGGCGGTCGAGGACCGGCTCGGCTACGCCGCCGGCCACTGGGCGGTCGAGGTGGCCGCGGACGGCACCGGCCGCTGCGTCCGGACCACCGACGACGCCGACCTCGCCCTCGACGCCTCCGTCCTGGGCTCGCTCCACCTGGGCGGCGAGACGGCGCCCCGGCTGGCCGCCGCCGGCCTGCTCACCGAACTGCGCCCGGGCGCGGCCGCAGCCGCCGACCTCCTGCTGCGCACCCCCCTGCAGCCCTGGAACCCGGACGGCTTCTGACCGCCCGCCGGACCCTCCCCGCCGCCGGGCGCGGCTACTTGACGGCGGTCTTGCCGATGGTGGGGAGGATGAAGTCCTGGATGAGGCCCTTGGCGTCGCGGACGATCGGCCGGAAGACCCGGTAGCGGGAGAGGTTGATCACCCGGGCCGCCATGGGGGTGGAGCGGCGGACGAACTCCCTGGTCCGCTCGGTGTCCTCGGTCCGGTCGAAGACCCAGTAGAGGACGACGACCATGAGGTGCAGCCAGAGCACGTCGGGCAGCAGGTCGACCAGTTCGGCGTCCAGCTTCGGTGCCAGTTCGGAGCCCTGCAGCACGTCGCGGAAGAGCTCGACCGCCGTCGCCCGCGCCGGGTGGGACTCGTTGGAGAACGGGCTGAGCGAGCTGTTCGGATCGGCGGCCGTGCGGAAGAACTGGGCGGAGAACTCGTGGTACGGGGCGGCGGTGTCGAGCCAGGAGTCCAGGGCGATCTGCAGCCGCTCGGCGAAGTCCCGGGTGTGGGCCATCCGGCGCCTGGCGTCCGCCGCGTGGTCGTGGGTCATCCGGTCGTAGAACCCCTGGATCAGGAATTCCTTCGCGGAGAAGTAGTAGTAGGCGTTGCCGACCGAGACGCCCGCCTCGGTCGCGATGGCGCGCATGGTGGTCTTCTCGTAGCCGCGTTCCTGGAACAGGCGCATGGCCGTCTCCAGGATCAGCGCCCGGGTCTGCTCGCTCTTGTCGGTCTTCGGTTGCGCCCGCCCGCCGGGCAGGGGCCCGCTGTCCGCGCCGGGTGCGGCCTCGGCCTCGGCCGTGCCGCTCGTGCCGTCCGTTCGGTTCGTCGCTGCCAGGTCGTCCACGGGCACGAGCCTAACCGGAGACGAGGCTCCAGCCGGTGTCGGTGGGTGCGGTACCGGACGTCCCCTCCGCGTCCGGTACCGCACCTGCCGCCCCCATCCTTTCGAACGCGTTCAAAAGCATGGCGGAACTGTAGAGGGTCGGCTTGAACATGTTCAACTCTGTCGGTGTGGGAGGCTCGTCACATGATCAGCCACGGGGAGACCACCATCCGCAGCGGCGGACCGCGGGACGCCGCCGCCGTCGCCGACCTGCACGCCGGCAGCTGGCGCACCGCCTACGAGGGGATCGTCCCCGCGGAGGCGCTCGGCGACGGACTGCCCGCCCAGCGGCGCGAGCTGTGGGAGCTGCGGCTGGGCGCCGACTACGGCGAGCCCTCCGCCGAGCCCGAGCTGCTGATCGCCGAACGGGGCGGGCGGACGGTCGGGTTCGTCTACCTCGTCCCGCAGCCGGACGGCCGGGTGCTGGTCGACAACCTGCACGTCCGCCCCGGGCTGACCGGCGGCGGGATCGGCCGCGCCCTGCTCGCCGCCGGCCGCGCGCACGTCGCCGAGCGGCACCCCGGCGCCGAGCTGTACCTGGAGGTGCTGCGCGACAACACCCGGGCGATCGCCTTCTACGAGCGCGAGGGCGCCGTGCGGACGCGGGCCCAGGAGGGCGTGTTCCCGGGCGGGTACGTGCTGCCCGAGTACGTGTACAGCTGGCCGGCCGAGGCCCCGGCCGCCGAGCCGGCTGCCGCTCAGTCCACGTCGTAGACCGTCACCGGTACGCCCCGGGCCACCAGCCGGGCCGCCACCAGCGGTTCGACCCGCTCCCAGCGCCCGCCCGCCAGGCCGCAGCCGATCCGCGGCATGTGGACGGACGCGCCGAGCTCCAGGGCCCGGTCGCCCAGGGCGGCCAGCGCGGTGTCGATCGCCTCGTACCGGACCGGCACCCCCGTGGAGCGCCCCGTCCGGATGCCGCGCTGGCCGACCATGTTGGCCACCCAGACGTACGGCCCGACCCGCACCAGCTGGAGGGCGCCGAGCCCGAAGTCGTTCCCGGCCCGTTCCCGGTGCCAGCGCCGGAACGCGGCCTCGGGCTCGGGCCAGCGTCCGGACAGCGCGAGCACGAAGCCCTTGCCCCAGCCGCCGAGGTCGTTGCAGACGTGCGCGATCACCTTCACGCCCTTGCCGAGGGGCGCGGTGGCATCGCCGCGGACGTAGGTGATCTCCGTCATGCCCGAACGCTAGACCGGGGCACTGACAGGCCGCTCGGCATTTTCCGCCGGGCCGCCCGGGCCGTCCGGGCCGTCCAAGCAGTCCGAGCCGCCTGGGCCGTCCGGGCGGGTCGGAGCCCCGGGAGCACCGGAGCCCTCGGCGCCGTCCAGCGCCCGTGAGCCGCCCGCGGCCCGCGAGCCGCCGGGGACGCGCAGGTGCCGCCGCCCGGCCAGCGCGATGAGCAGCGCCAGCGAGGCCGCGGCGGCCGGCAGCAGGTAGCCGGTGCCGGGCGCGGCGTGCTCGGCGACCGCCCCGGCGAGCGCCGCGCCGCCCGAGATGCCCACCACGATGCCGGACACCGCCACCGCCATCCCCTCGTTGAACTGTCGCCCCGGCAGCAGCTCCTGGACGAGGGTCATGCCGGTCACCATGGTCGGCGCGGTGGCCGTGCCGCCCGCGAACAGCACCACCCCGAGCAGGCCGAGCCCGGCCCCGCCCAGCCCGGCGGCGAGCGGCAGCAGCAGCACCGCGGCCATCGCCGCGGCCCCGGCGAGGAAGCGCACGCCGGGTGCCCGGCGCGGCGTCAGCAGCCCGAACAGCAGCCCCGCCACGCAGGATCCGCCCGCGACCAGGCCCAGCAGCGGGCCCGCGGCCGCCCGGTGCCCGAGCGCGTCGGCGTACGCCACGGTGGTGATCTCGGTCGCGCCGAAGACCACGCCGGTGGCGAGGAAGGTGAGCACCAGCACGCGCAGCCCGGGCACCCGCAGCGGGGAGCCGGGGGCGTCCTGCGCGGTGCGGGCGGCCGTCGGCGGTTCGGTGCGCCGCTGGGCCGCGAACAGCAGGGCGCCGGCCGCGCCGAACGTCGCGCCGGTGAGCAGTCCGGCCTCCGGGGCGACCGTCGTGCAGAGCGCCGTCGCCAGGACCGGCCCGGTCATGAAGCAGAGCTCGTCCAGCGCCTGTTCGAGCGAGTTGGCCCGGTGCCGGGCGGCCGGGTCCGCCCGGTACAGGTGCGCCCAGCGGGCCCGGGCCATGCCGCCGAGGTTGGGCGTGGCCGCGCAGGCCGCCCAGCAGGCGTAGAGGGTCCAGTCGGGGGCGCCGGACCGGACGCAGAGCAGCAGGGCGACCGGCGGCAGGACGTTGTAGAGCGCGGCCGGGACGGTCACCCGGGCCTGGCCGTAGCGGTCCACCAGCCGCCCGAGCAGCGGCATCCCGATCGCGCCGGTGACCAGTCCGGCCGCCGCGACGCTGCCGGCCAGGGCATACGAGCCGCGCCGCTCGGCGAGCAGGACGACCAGCGAGACGCCGTTCATCGACAGCGCGAGGCGGGCGAGCAGTCCGGTGAGGGTGAAGGCGGCGGCGCCGGGGGCCGCGAACAGCCGCCGGTAGGAGGGGAGGAGGGCGCGCGGGGGCATCGGGCTCCAGGGGAGGCGGAGGGGGGATGCCTCCAGCCTGGCGGCGGCGCCCGGCGGCCGTCCAACACCTGTTCCGCCGCATTCACAACACGCTGTTGTCAATGGCCGTGCGGTTGTTACCCTGCCGCCCATGCCCCGTGACCTGCACCCCCGTCTGCTCCGCGGCTTCGTCGCGACCGCCGAGACCCTGCACTTCGGCCGGGCCGCCGGGCGGCTGCACGTCGCCCAGCAGGCGCTCAGCCGGGACATCAGGGCCCTGGAGGGGATGCTCGGCGACGCGCTGTTCACCCGTACCACCCGCAGTGTCGAACTCACCCCGGCCGGGCTGCGGTTGCTGCCCCGGGCCCGCCGGCTGCTCGCCCTGCACGACGAGATCCTGGGCGACGCCGTCCGGCCGCTGCTGCTCGACCTCAACAGCGACGTCACCGGCCCGGACCTCACCGCCGACCGGGTGCTCGAACGGGCCCGCGCGGCCTGGCCGGAGGGCGAACTGCTGGCCCGCTTCCACGGCGGCCTCGCCGCGGCCGCCGCCGAACTGCTGGCCCACCGGCTGGACGTGTCGTTCGGCCGCTTCGCCGGCCTGCCCGCCCAGCTGCGCAGCCAACTCGCCCAGGTCCCGGTGCGGTTGGAGCGGGTCTCGGTGATGATGGCGGACACCCATCCGCTGGCGGGCCGCCGGGCGCTGCGCCTCGCGGACCTCGCCGGGCACCCCGTCGACGTCTGCGCGGGGAACCCGGCCACCACCGAGTGGGCCGACCTCGGCGTGCGCCTGCTGCGCGAGCACGGCCTGGCGCCGGCCGCGCCGCACGTCCCGCCGGTGGGCGTGGACGAGACCGCCCGCTACCTCGCCCGGCACGGCGACCCGATGCTGACCACGGTCGGCGGACCGAGCCTCCCGGGGGCGGTGAACGTGCCGCTGGTGGAGCCGGTGCCGTTGAGCCTGGTCAGCCTGGTGCACCGGCCCGGCGAGCGGCATCCGGGGCTGGCGGCGCTGGTCGCCGCGGCTGCCGGGTTCGGCGCGGCCGAGGGCTGGCTGCTCCGGCCGGAGGGCAGCTGGCTGCCGGCGCCGGACGCGGCGCTGCTGGCCGGGTGACCGCGGGGCCGCGCCGGCCGCGGGGCCCGGGTGGCCGCGGGGCCCGGGTGGCCGCGGACCGGCCGACCGCGGCGCGACGGCCGGGGGATGCCGCCGCCCCTGCCGTCGGGGGGTCGGCAGGGGCGGCGGGTGGGCGGTGCACCGGCGGCGTCGGCGGCGGCGCGCCCCGCCCGGGCAGTGGCCGTGGACGGCCGGGTCAGGCCGCCTTGACGGCGGAGATGTCGAAGCCGAGCTTGACCTTCTCGCCGATCAGCACGCCGCCGGTCTCCAGGGCCGCGTTGTAGGTCAGGCCGAACTCGGTGCGGTCGACCACGGTCGAGCCCTCGAAGCCGACCCGCTCGGCACCGTAGGCGTCGGTGGCGCTGCCGGTGTACTCCAGGTCCAGGACGACCGGGCGGGTGGTGTCCTTGATGGTCAGGTCGCCGGCCATCCGGTAGGTGTCGCCGCGCAGCCACTCGGTCGAGGTGCTGCGGAAGCGGATCTCCGGGTAGGTGTCGGCCGCGAAGAAGTCGCCGGTGCGCAGGTGCTCGTCGCGCTGGGCCTGGTTGGTGTCGATGCTGGCGACCTTGATCACCAGGTCGGCGGAGGAGTTGCCCGGGGTGGTGCCGTCCAGGTGCAGCTTGCCGTCGTACTCGGTGAAGCGGCCCTTCACGTTGGTGATCATGGCGTGCCGGACCGAGAAGGAAACCTCGCTGTGCGTGGTGTCGACGGCCCAGTCGCCGGTCAGGTGGGCGAGGTCCGGGCCGGCCGGGGCCGTGGTGACGGCGGTCGCGGCGGCGGGGGTGGCGGTCTTGGTGCGGTTGAACAGGCCCATGGCTCCTCCTCGGGTTCGAAGCCAGTTGTTTAGGCTTCAACTTGTTGGCTCCAGCGTAGGGCGCTTTCGTTCAAATTTCAACCATGGCGCGCCACGGCCTTCGGGAGGTGCCCCGGCCGCTCCGGCGGACCGGCCCTGTCGGACCTCCCGGCTACCCTGCGAAGGACGGATCCACCCACCCGGAGAGGCCCACCCGCATGTTCGTCCTGCACGCGCTCTGGCGGGCGGACGGACGGCTGGCGCTCTGGGCCGAGGACGCCCGGGCCCACCCCGGTGCCGCCGGGCCCGGGCCCGACCGGCCCTCTCCGCGCGCCCACCCCTACGCCTGCCCGGCCGCCGGACTGGCCGCCGTCCTCGGGGGCATCGGGCCCGGCCTCGGCTGGCTCGCCGGGCGGGCGCCCGAGCGCTGGGCCACCCTGCTGCTGCCCACCGTCGGCGCCCTGCCCGCACCCTCGCCCGACCTCCCGGTCACCCCCGCCCGGGGCGCCGCCGCGCTCGCCCCCTGGCGGGTCCCGGCCCTGCTCTTCGACACCGCGGCCGCCGCCCAGCTGCTCGGCGAGGTCTTCGACCCGCACTGGGCCGTCACCAGCACCGACCTGCCCGGCGCCGGACGGGTCGAGGTGGTGCACGGGGCCTCGCTGCGCTGGCTCACCGGCGTCCACGACCTCGCCTGGCGGGCGGTCGGCCACGGCCGGGTGCTGCCGCTGCCCGTCCTGGTGGACGGCCGCCCGCAGGCCCGCTGGCGCCCCGACCTCACCCCGGCCGGCCTCCGGGAGGCCGCCGGACTGGCGGCCGACTGCCCACCCGTCCTGCTCGGCGGGTGGCCGAACGCCGCGGAAGCGGCCGCCACCGGCCCGGGCGCCGGAGCGACGCCCGCCGGAACGACTCCCGCCGGACATCCCGCCGGAACGCCGTCCGGACCGGCCTCCGCCGGACCGCCGTCCGGACCGGCCTCCGCCGGACCGCCCGCCGCCACCGGCGAGGCCCTGCTGGACGCCGTCCTCGGCGCCCTGGTGGACGCCGAGGCCCGGGCCGCCCTGGCCGGGGCGCCCCCGCTGGTCCCGGACGGGGCGCGGGCCGGCACCGCCGCCGAACGCTGGCTGCACGCCCTCACCACCCCGGACGGCGCTCTCGCGGCCGAACCCGAGGGCGACCTCCCCGCCGCGAACCCCGCCGCCGCGAACCTCCCCGCCGGGGGCCCCGCCGACCTCGCCGACCTGCGCCGCCGGATCACCGCCTGGTACGCCGCCGCCGAGCCCACCGCGCCCGCCCTGCGGCTCTGCTTCCGCCTGCTGGAGCCGCTCGGGCCCGACCCGGACGACGCCGAGGGCCGGCCCTCCGACGACGCCTGGCAGCTGGAGTTCCTCCTCCAGGCCGTCGACGAGCCCTCCCTGCTGGTCCGCGCCGCCGACCTGCACGACGGCGGCGCCGCCCTCGCCGCGCTGTCCCGCAAGGCGCCGGACCCGGCCGACGTCCTGGTCGCCGAACTCGCCCGCGCCGCGCACCGCTGGCCGGCCCTGGCGGCCCTGCGCCACCGCTCCCGCCCGGCCGTCCTGCCCCTCGACCGGGCCGGCGCACTGGACTTCCTGCGCACCGCCGCACCCGACCTCGCGGAGGGCGGCTTCGGCGTCCTGCTGCCCGCCTGGTGGCGCCGCCGCCCCCGGCTCGGGCTCGCCCTGCGCGCCACCACCCCGCCCGCGCCCGGTTCGCTCGCCGTCACCAGCCAGGTGGACCGGGACACCGTGGTCGCCTTCCGCTGGCAGGCCGCGCTCGGCCCGGACGGCCCGCCGCTCACCGAGCGGGAGCTCGCCGAACTCGCCGACGCCAAGAAGGGCCTGGTCCGGGTGCGCGGCACCTGGCTGGAGGCCGACCAGGCGCAGATCGCCGCGGCGCTCGCCTTCCTCGCCGAGCAGCGCGACGGCGTCCTCGCCACCGCCGACCTGCTGCGCCTGGCCCTCGACCCCGAGGCCGTGGTCGCCGGCCTGCCCGTCACCGCCGTCCGCGCGGACGGCCCGCTCGGGGACCTCCTCGCCGGGCGCGCCGCCCCCGCCCCCGTGCCCGCCCTGCCCCCGGACTTCGGGGCCGTCCTGCGGCCCTACCAGGAGCGCGGGCTGGCCTGGCTGCGGGCGATGAGCGGGCTCGGCCTCGGCGCGGTGCTCGCCGACGACATGGGCCTCGGCAAGACCGTCCAGACCCTCGCCCTGCTGGCCGTCGAGCGCGCCGAGGGCGCCACCGACCCCACCCTGCTGGTCTGCCCGATGTCCCTGGTCGGGAACTGGCAGCGGGAGGCCGAGCGCTTCGCCCCCGGCCTGCGGCGGTACGTGCACCACGGCTCCGACCGCCTCGGCCCGGACGGGCTCGCCGACGCCCTGCGGGGCGTGGACCTCGTCATCACCACCTACGGTCTGGTCCAGCGCGACCTCGCGGCACTGCGCGCCGTCCGCTGGCGGCGGGTGGTCGCCGACGAGGCGCAGCACGTCAAGAACGCCGGTGCCGCGCAGTCCCGGGCCGTCCGCGCGCTGCCCGTCACCCGGCACCGGATCGCCCTGACCGGCACCCCGGTCGAGAACCGGCTGGCCGAGCTGCACGCCGTCCTGGACTTCGCCAACCCCGGGCTGCTCGGCCCGGCCGAACGCTTCAAGGAGCGCTACGCGATCCCGGTGGAACTGCACCGCAACCCCGAGCGCACCGCCGAACTCCGGCGCCGCACCGAGCCGTTCGTGCTGCGCCGGCTCAAGTCCGATCCGGCGGTGGCGGCCGAGCTGCCGGGGAAGCAGGAGATGACCGTCTGGTGCAACCTCACCGCCGAACAGGCCGGCCTCTACCAGGCCGTGGTGGCCGACCTGCTGCAACGGGTCGAGGGCGTCCGGGGCGTCGAGCGGCGCGGTACCGTGCTCGCCGCGATCGGCAAGCTCAAGCAGGTGTGCAACCACCCGGCCCAACTGCTGCACGACGGATCGGCGTTGGGTGAGCGGTCCGGCAAGGTGGCCCGACTGGCGGAGCTGCTGGAGGAGGCGCTGGCGGAGGGGGACCGCACCCTGGTCTTCACCCAGTACGCCGAGTTCGGCACCATGCTCCGCCCGTACCTGGCCCGCCGGCTCGGGGAGGAGGTGCTCCACCTGCACGGGGGGGTCCCGCGGGCGCGCCGCGAGGAGCTGGTCGAGCGATTCCAGTCCCCGGACGGGCCCGGGGTGTTCCTGCTCTCGCTGCGGGCCGGCGGCACCGGGCTCAACCTGACGGCCGCCAACCAGGTGATCCACCTGGACCGCTGGTGGAACCCGGCCGTCGAGGAGCAGGCCACCGACCGCGCGTTCCGGATCGGCCAGCGCCGGGACGTCCAGGTCCGCCGCCTGGTCTGCGTCGGCACCGTCGAGGAGCGGATCGACGAACTCCTGGCGGCCAAGAGGTCCCTGGCCGAGTCGGTGGTCGGCGCGGGGGAGCGCTGGCTGACCGACCTGCCGGTGGAGGCCCTGCGCGAACTGGTCGCGCTCACCCGCGAGGACGCCGTCGCCGAGGAGGACGCATGACGGACCGGCCCACCCCCGCCGCGGACGCTCCGGCCACGGACGCCGCCGGGCCGAACGCTCCCGCGAACGCCCCGGCGCCGCCCGCCCCCGCGCCGAACGCCCCCGCGGTGAACGTCGCCGCCTACTGGGGCGGCGGGTTCACCCTGCGCCCGGCCCCGCCCGAGCACCCCGACGAGGCCGGGGGGCCCTCGCTCCGCCGCCTCGGCCGGTCCGGCGTGACCGTCCGGGGCCGCGACCTCGCCACCCTGCTCGCCCCCGCCTACCGGGCCTTCCTCGACTGACGCACCCTCCGGCCGCGCCGGCCGCGTGGGGTAGCGTCGGCCGGGTGACCGACACTCCCGACGCCGCGGGCCCGGAGGACTTCGAGCAGCACCGCCGGATGATCTTCGGCATCGCCTACCGGATGCTCGGCAGCCTCACCGACGCCGAGGACCTCGTCCAGGACACCTGGCTGCGCTGGACCCGGGTCCGCGGCCCGGTCGCCAACCCGGGCGGCTACCTGGCCCGGACGGTCACCAACCTCGCGCTCACCCGGCTCGGTTCGGCGGCCGTCCGCCGCGAGACCTACCCCGGCACCTGGCTGCCCGAGCCGCTGGTCGCCGGACCGGACGCGGCCGACGGGGCCGAGCGTGCCGAGACGGTCTCGCTCGCCCTGCTGGTCGTGCTGGAGAGCCTCTCGCCGCTGGAACGGGCCGTCTTCGTCCTCAACGAGGCCTTCGGCTTCTCCTACCGGGAGATCGCCGAGGCGCTGGACCGCACCGAGGCCGCCTGCCGCCAGGTCGGCAGCCGGGCCAGGGCGCACGTCCGGGCCCGTCGGCCGCGCTACGACGCCCCGCCGGAACTGCGCCGCCGGGCCACCGACGAGTTCCTCGCGGCCTGCGCCGGCGGCGACCTCAACCGGGTGCTCGAACTGCTCGCCCCCGAGGTCACCGCCTGGACCGACGGGGGCGGGGTGGTCAGTGCCGCGCTGCGTCCGGTCACCGGCGCCCGGAACGTCGCCCGCTTCCTGCTCGGCGTGCTCGGCCGACTGGGCGGGGGCGCCGCCGCCCGGCCGGTGCTGGTCAACGGCCAGCCCGGTCTGCTGCTCACCCTGGACGGCGTGGTCGACGCCGTCTCCGTCCTCGAGTTCGTCGAGGCGCCGGACGGCGGGCTGCGGATCGCCGAGCTGCGCACCGTCCGCAACCCGGCGAAGCTCGCCCACCTGACCGGTGCCCCGGGCGGGGCTTGACCCTCGACCTGGTCGAGCCCGCAGAGTCACGGCATGGAGAGCGAGCTGCACAGCATCGGCGAACTGGCCCGTGCCAGCGGCCTCGGGGTCGGCACCCTGCGCTACTACGACGGCGCGGAGGTGCTCGCCCCCGCCTGGGTCGACCCGCAGACCGGCTACCGCTGGTACCGGCCCGGGCAACTCGCCGACGCCCGCCTGCTGGCCCGGCTGCGCCGGGTCGGCCTGCCGCTGGCCGGCATCCGCGCCGTGCTCGGCGCGGCCCCCGGCTCCGGCGAGGCCCGGCGGGTGCTCGACGCGCACCTGCGCCGGCTGGAGGACGGCCTCACGGACGCCCGCCGCGAGCTCTCCCTGATCCGCGTGATGATCGACCAGAGGGAGCGACCGATGACCGCCACACCCGCCGAGTCCCGCCTCACCGTCCGGTCCGAGGAGCTGGCCGCCGCCCTGGACGCGGTGCGCTTCGCCGTCGGAGGGGGCCCGGAGGCCCCCGCCCTCGCCGGGGTGCTGTTCGAGCCGGACGGGCCGGTGCTGCGGCTGGTCGCCACCGACCGCCACCGGATGGCGCTCGCCGAGCTGCCCGCCTCCGCCGACCCCTCGACGGGCTCCGCGGCCGCCGCCGGCGTGATCGTCCCCACCGCACTGGTGGACGCCCTGCGCGCGCTGCTCGGCGCGGCGGCGGAGGGCCCCACCGGAGTCGCGCTCACCCTCGGCGGCGGCCTGGTCCGCGCCGAGACCGGCGGCCACCGGATCGAGGGCACCGTCCTGGACTTCGACTACCCGGACCACCGCGCGGTCACCCGGCTCGAACCGGAGCACCGGATCGGCCTCTCCGCCGCCGAACTGCGCACCGCCGTCGAGAACGGCGCCACCCGCACCCTGCCCTCCGGGCCGCACGGCGCGGAGTGCGCCGTCACCGTCCTCGCCCTCACCGCGGACGGCGGCCTCACGGTCGCCGACGACGGGACGGCGTCCGACGCCCCGCGGGTGGCGGTCAACCGCGACTTCCTGCTGGACGCCCTGCGGGCCGGCCGGCCCGAGCAGCTGGTGCTCGAACTCGGCGGCCCGATCGCCCCGTTGGCGATCCGCACCCCGGGCCGGGACGGCACCTTCTCCGTCCTGATGCCGGTCCGGGTGCCCGAACCCGTCGGATCCTCCGAGTGATCCGCCCGGGCGTCGGACCCTAGGGTCGCCTCATGGAGACCTCCGGAGGCTTCGCCGCCGCCTGGCCCGCGCTCGCACCCGCCGCACGCCGGTGCCTGGAACTCGCCCACCAGGCCTGGCGTGCCGGCGGCCTGCCGGTGGGCGCCGTGCTCACCGACGCCGCCGGCGCGATCGTCGCCGAGGGCCGCAACCGCGCGTACGACGCCGGGGGCGGCGCCGACGCCCTCCGGGGCACCCCGCTCGCGCACGCCGAACTCAACGCGCTCGCCGGGGCCCGCACGGCCTGGGACCTGACCACCCACACCCTGTGGAGCAGCCACCGGCCCTGCGCGATGCGCGCGGCCGCCGCGGCCTTCACGGGCGTCGGGACGGTCCGCTACCTCGCCGCCGACCCGTGGGCGGAGTCGGTCGGGCACCGGCCGGCGGAGACCGTCCGCACCCTCGGGCCGGCCCCGGAAGGCTGGCCCGGGGCGGTCGCCACCGCGCTGTTCCTCGCCGACACCGTGCGCCGGGCCGGCCCCGAGCACCGCACCGTCCGGGCCGCCCTCCGCGCCGACCCCGCCACCGCCCGGCTCGCCGTCGACCTCGCCACCGACCCGGCCCTCCGCTCGGCGGACCTCCCCGCCCTCCTCGCCGCCCTCTGGCCCCGCATCACCGCCGCCGCCGGCCCCGGGGCCTGACCGCTCCGGGCGTTTGCTGCTGCTAGCACCCTGCTTGCATTTGCAAGCGCGATGCTGCACGCTGCTGGCATGGCCTCACTGAACGTCGGCTCGCTGGGCGAGTACATCCGCGAGCAGCGCCGGAACGCGCAGTACTCACTGCGGCAGCTGGCGGAGGCCGCCGGCGTGTCGAACCCGTACCTCAGCCAGATCGAGCGAGGGTTGCGCAAGCCGAGCGCGGAGATCCTGCAGCAGATCGCCAAGGCGCTGCGGATCTCGGCGGAGACGCTCTACGTCCAGGCCGGGATCCTGGAGGAGCGGCGCGGTGAGGGCCTGGAACTTCGGGCCGCGATCCTGGCCGATCCGCTGGTCAACGAGCAGCAGAAGCAGGCGCTGCTCGCGGTCTACGACGCCTTCCTCAAGGAGAACGCCGCCCTGCGGGGCCCGGCCGCCGAGGCCGTGCCCGGCGCCGGCACTCCACCAGCCTCCGGCCCGACGACCGACGGCTCAGCCCACCAGAACACCCACCGGGAGGACCGGTAAGCATGCCGATCACCGACGAGATCAAGAAGACCCTCAGCGACCCGACCCCGCTGTACGCCCTCGCCGGCGCCGGGGACCTCGCCTACGAGAAGCTGCGCGAGGTGCCGGCCCGGGTGGAGGCGCTGGCGGCGGACCGCAAGGGCGCGCAGGAGATGGCCACCGCCCGCCTTCAGGAGGCGCAGACGAAGCTGGCCGAGGCGCAGGCCAAGGTCACCGGCAGCGTCGCGGCCTTCCCGGTCGACGTGAAGGTGCTGCAGGAGCAGGCCCAGAGCTTCGCGCTCCAGCAGGTCGGTCGCGCGGTCGAGCTGGCGGTGAAGGCCAAGGAGGCGTACGACGAGCTGGCCGAGCGCGGCAAGGCCGTGGTGGACCGGACCCGTCCGGCCGCCCCCGCCGAGTCGTCGCAGCCGGTGGTCGTGGAGCAGGAGCAGGAGCCGGTCGAGGCCGAGCTGGTCGAGGACGAGCCCGCCGGGGGCTCCGCCGACGACACCGGGGCCGCGGCGCCGGCCGCCCCGAAGCGGTCCACCCGCGCCCGGAAGGGTTCCACCGACTCCCGGTGAGTGAAGGGCCGCCGAACGGGGCACATCCGGTGACCGCGGGACGTTGACCCCAGGGCGGACGGCCCGGCGTGCCAGGATGGACGGCGGCCGGAGCGCCGGAGCCGGGAGACAGAGGAGAACACGATGGGCGGAGTGGCCCAGATTCTGGACTTGGCCTACCTGAACCCGATCTGGTGGATGTCCGTCGCGATCCTGGCCTACAAGCTGTTCGCCCTGCTCGACGCGGCCACCCGCCGCGAGGACGCCTACCGGGCGGCGGACAAGAAGACCAAGCCGTTCTGGCTGGCGATCCTGGCGGTCGCCTTCGGCTGGGACCTGCTCTTCGGGGTCAACTTCTTCACCGGCATCGGGACGCTCGCCGGCCTGGTCGCGTCGATCGTCTACGTGGTGGACGTGCGCCCGGCGATCCGGGCGCTGACCGGCGGCACCGGCCGGGGCGGCCGCAGCAACACCGGTCCGTACGGGCCCTGGTAGACCGGGCGGTCCGTCGACGTCACGGCCCGGGCGGGTGGTTCACCCGTCCGGGCCGTCGCGCGTCCGGGGCCCGGCCGGTCCGGTGGTGCCCGGTCGTGCCCGGCCGGTCCGGTCGGGTCCGAGACCGCCCGGCCGGGTCGGAGCGTGTCCGGTCCTGTCCGGGCGGCCTCGGCCGGGGGATCAACCGAGGATCAGCTGTACCGGGTTGCGTTCCAGCAGCAGCACCGCGACGTCGTCCGTCAGCGCGCCGCCGTTCAGCTCCTCGACCTCGGCGATGGCGCTGTCGACGAGCCGGCCCCGGGTGAGCCCGGCGGCCTGGTGGTCGCCGATGAGGTCCGCCAGCCCGTCCTGGCCGAGGCGGCGGGAGCCGGCCCCGACCCGGCCCTCGATCAGCCCGTCGGTGTAGAGCAGGAGCCGCCAGCCGGGGTGGAGTTCGAGCTCGTGCGCGGGCCAGGCGGCCCCTCCGTCGTGGCAGGGCAGCAGTCCGAGCGCGGGCCCGGCGAGGTCGGCGGGCAGGGTGAGCGGTTCGTGGTCGCGGCCGAGCAGCAGGGGTGCGGGGTGCCCGGCGAGGTAGAGGCGGGCCCGTTCGCAGGTGCCGAGGGAGCTGAGGTCGCCGCTGGAGCCGCCGGGCTCGATGACGAGCATGCACAGCGTCGCGAAGATCTCGTCGCTGCGCCGCTCGTGCTCCAGCACGTGCTGGAGGGTGGTGAGCAGCTCCTCGCCGGTGAGGCCCGCGAAGACGAGGGTGCGCCACGCTATCCGGAGGGCGACGCCGAGGGCGGCCTCGTCCGGGCCGTGGCCGCAGACGTCGCCGATCACGACGTGGACGGTGCCGTCGTCGGTGCGGACGGCGTCGTAGAAGTCGCCGCCGAGCAGGGCGCGGCGGCGGCCGGGGCGGTAGCGCCGGGTGAAGGAGAGGCCGGCGCCGTCGAGCAGCGGGGTGGGCAGCAGGTGGCGCTGGAGCCGGGCGTTCTCCTGGCCGCGCAGTTCGGCCTCGACCAGGCGGCGTTGGGACTCGTCGGCGCGCTTGCGTTCGACGGCGTAGCGCAGGGCGCGGGCGAGCAGCGGGCCGTCCGTCTCGTGCTTGATCAGGAAGTCCTGGGCGCCGGCGGCGACGGCGGCCGCGCCCAGTTCGGCGCCGGCCGCGTCGGTGAGGACCACCACCGCGGTGTGCGGGGCCCGGCGGAGCAGCTCGTGCAGTCCCTCCAGGCCGTCCGAGGCGTCGGAGGGGTGCGGCAGGTCGGCGGGTGCGGCCAGGTCGAGCAGCACGCAGCTGAACTCGGCGCTGCGGGGGCGACCGCGCCGGGCGCCGTGCGGGGGAGCGCCCAGCAGCTCGGTGGCCTGTTCCAGGCCGCGGGCCCAGTGGATCTCGATGGAGGTGCCGCTGTCGGCGACCGCCGCCTTGATCAGCTGTGCGTCGGAGGCGTCGTCCTCGATGACCAGCAGCCTGAGCGGTGCGCTGCCGTGCGTGACGGAGGTCTCGGCCGGTTGGGCGTTTCGGGCCTGGGACCGCGGGTGAGGTATCTGGGGAGGGGACGTCACCGGATTGCTGCTGGTCGGGCGGTTACGGGCATGGCCGACGGGGGCGCCGTCATGGGCGCCCGGCAGGTCCGCGGCACCAGGTGCCCGCCCGTCTCCCGTTGCGGGCATCGGTGGTTCCTCCCTTTCCCCGAGTGCGTAACGGTCGGCGTCCGTCCGCAGTGCCCGCCTGGCACCGTGCGTCGGGGAACTTCTCGCGACCATAACGTGATCTCCGGGGATTTCTCTGGCCGACCGGCGCCGTTGTGGTTATTGCCACGCCGGTGGCGGTGTGGTGATGGGACTCGGACGACGGCTCGGATCCCGCCCCTGTGGCGGCCGGGCCGGGTGGGGAGAGGGAACGGATGACGGTGACGCGGATCACCCTGGTCGAGGGTGACATCACGGAACAGCAGGTGGACGCGGTGGTGAACGCCGCGAACTCCTCTCTGCTGGGCGGTGGCGGCGTGGACGGCGCGATCCACCGCAAGGGCGGGCCGCAGGTCCTGGAGGACTGCCGCCGCCTGCGCGCCTCGCACTGGGGCGGGGGGCTGCCCACGGGGCGCGCGGTGGCGACGACGGCCGGGCGGCTGCCGGCCCGGTGGGTGGTGCACACCGTCGGGCCGGTGTACCTGGAGGAGGAGTACGAGGAGCGGGCGGGGCTGCTGGCCTCCTGCTATCGCGAGTCGCTGCGCACGGCGGCGGAGCTCGGCGCGCGCACGGTGGCGTTCCCGGCGGTGTCGGCCGGGGTGTACGGCTGGCCGCCGGCCGACGCGGCCCGGATCGCGCTCGGCACCGTCGCGCAGGTGCTGGACGGCGGTGACGCGCGGGCGGGCGCGGAGCTGGCGGAGGTGCGGTTCGTGCTGTTCGGGGCGTCGATGTACGAGGTGTTCGACCGGGTCGGGCGGGAGCTGCTCGGGCTGGGGTAGCGCGGGCTGGGCGCGCGCGGCTGTCGTCGTCCGGCTCTGGCGTCGTCCGGCTCTGTTGTTGCGTGGGGTCTTCCTGCGTGGGGTCTTCCTGCGCGGGGTGTCCTGCGAGGGGCGTTCCCTGTACGGGCTGGATCGGTCGCGGCCCGGGCGTGACCAGGGCACGTCCGGGGCACGTCCGGGGCCGGGCGGTGGTGCGGTGGCACCGTCCGGTGGCGTCCATCGTGGCGTGGCGGGGCGTCAACACGCCAGAGGTATTCGATAACTCGTTCGAGTGAATGAGCGGGATCGTGCGGGATCGTGCACCAGGGCCGACCGCACGGGCACCGGAAACGTCGCCCACGGGCGCCGGAACCGGGGCTACGGCGCTACGGCGCGAGCGCGCTCCACGGCACCGTGACCTCGCCCTGCCGCCACCGCCCGCGCGCGTCCACCAGCGGCCAGGCGACCGCCAGCGCGGTGCACGCCGCCACCCAGCGCTGCCGGGCGCCGAAGGCCCCGTACGGCGCGGCCGCCGCCCAGGCCCGGTCGAAGTCGGCCAGGAAGGCGTGCACCGGCCGGCCCGGCACGTTGTGGTGGATCAGCGCCTTCGGCAGCCGTTCGGCCAGGTCGGAGGGTTGGTCGAGGCCGCCCAGCCGGGCCGCGAAGGTCACCGTCCGGGGGCCCTCGGGGCCGAGCGCCACCCAGACGTGCCGGCGCCCGATCTCGTCGCAGGTGCCCTCGACCAGCAGCCCGTCCGGGGCCAGCCGGGCGCAGAGCCGCTCCCACACCGCGGCCACCGCCGACTCCTCGTACTGCCGCAGCACGTTGGCGGCCCGGATCAGCTGGGCCGGCGCGCCGCCGTCCAGCGGCACCTCGAAGCCGCCGCGCCGGAAGGTGAGCAGGGGCGGCCGGGCGTACGGCAGCGCGGCCGCGACCCGCTCCGGCTCGATCTCGATCCCGACCACCCGGACGTCCGGGCGCACCGCGTGCAGCCGTCCGGCCAGTTCGACGGCCGTCCACGGCGCGGCGCCGTAGCCGAGGTCGACCGCGACGGGCGGCCGCTCGGCGGCGCGCAGCGTGCGGCCGAGCGCGTGGGCGATCCAGCGGTCCATCCGCCGCAGCCGGTTGGTGTTGGTGGTGCCCCGGGTGACCGTCCCGACCGGCCGCCCGGTCCGCCCGCGGGCGGGTGCGGTCGGGGGGTCGAAGGAGGCAGCCATGCCTGGAAGGGTATCCGGGCCGCCGGCGGCACCGCCGTGACCTGCGGTGTCGCCCGGCCCGCGGGCTCGTCGGCCGGACCGGGAATGCGGGGCGGCCCACGTGCGGTTGGCACACTGGTGGTGATGTGTGCCCGGACGGGGCAGCGCACACCGGACAACGGGCGGCCCGTGCGCGGGCCGCCGAGACGGGCCGCACAGAGGAGGCTTCAGCCAGGTGATCCAGCACCCCGTCCGTTCGGTACGCCGTGCCCAGCCCGCCGCTCCCGCGCGGGGCCGGCTCCAGTCACTCGTGCCGGGCCGCCGCCGCCCGCGCCGGATAGCCATGCTGAGCGTCCACACCTCGCCCCTGCACCAGCCCGGCACGGGCGACGCCGGCGGCATGAACGTCTACATCGTGGAGCTGGCCAAGCGGCTGGCCGCGCTGAACATCGAGGTTGAGGTGTTCACCCGGGCGATCTGCTCGGACGACGCGCCCACCGTGGAGCTGGCCCCGGGCGTCCTGGTCCGGCACGTCACCGCCGGGCCGTACGAGGGCCTGCTGAAGGAGGACCTGCCGGCCCAGCTGTGCGCCTTCACCCACGGCGTGCTGCGGACGGAGGCGGGGCACCGCCCCGGCCACTACGACCTGGTGCACTCGCACTACTGGCTCTCCGGGCAGGTCGGCTGGCTGGCGGCGCAGCGCTGGGGGGTGCCGCTGGTGCACACCATGCACACCATGGCCAAGGTCAAGAACGCGGCGCTGGCCGAGGGCGACACGCCCGAGCCCGCGGCACGGGTGATCGGTGAGACCCAGGTGGTGGAGGCGGCCGACCGGCTGATCGCCAACACCACCGAGGAGGCCGCCGAGCTCGCCCTGCACTACGCCGCCCGGCCCGACCAGCTGGCCGTCGTCCACCCCGGGGTCAACCTGGAGGTGTTCCGCCCGGGCGGGCCGTCCGCGCGCGCCGGGGCCCGGGCCCGGCTCGGCCTGCCGCAGGACGCCGCGGTGCTGCTCTTCGCCGGGCGGATCCAGCCGCTGAAGGCGCCGGACGTGCTGCTGCGGGCGGTCGGCGAGCTGCTCGCGCGCCGCCCCGAGCTGCGCGAGCGCCTGGTGGTGCCGGTGGTCGGCGGCCCCTCGGGCACCGGGCTGGCCCGGCCGGAGAGCCTGCACAAGCTCGCCGCCCAGCTGGGCATCGGCGACGTGGTGCGCTTCCACCCGCCGGTCGGCCAGGCGCGGCTCGCCGAGTGGTACCGCGCGGCGACGGCGCTGGTGATGCCCTCGTACAGCGAGTCCTTCGGGCTGGTCGCCCTGGAGGCGCAGGCCTGCGGCACCCCGGTGGTGGCGGCCGCCGTCGGCGGACTGCCGGTCGCGGTGCGGGACGGCCGGACGGGCACGCTGGTCGACGGCCACGACCCGGTGGCCTGGGCGCACGCGCTGGAGCCGTACGTCATCGACCCGGACCTGGTCGCCCTGCGCGGTGCGGCGGCGGCCCGGCACGCGGCCGGCTTCGGCTGGGACACCGCCGCGGCCACCACCGCCGACGTCTACGCCGGCAGCCTGGCCCGCCCGGCCGGGCGGCTGGCCGCCGCCCGCCGCCGACTGGCCTGAGCCGGCCCGGCGGCCGGCAGCGGCCGGCCGCCGGGCACGCCGCCGGGCCGCGTCCCGCTGGTGCGCGCGGCCGGTACCGCCGAGTAACGTCACCCTCATGGCAATCCGCACCAAGGACGAGGCCCTGACCCTCCTGCGCACCGCCCTGGACGACGCCGGCGCGGCCTGGGAGCCGGCCGCCACGGATCCGTACACGCTGGTCGTGACGCTCCCGGGCACCCGCAAGCTGAGCACCGCCTGCGCCCTGCGGGTCGGCGACCACACCCTGTCGGTGAACGCCTTCGTGATCCGCCGCCCGGACGAGAACCACGAGGGCGTCTACCGCTGGCTGCTGGAGCGCAACACCCGGCTGTACGGCGTCGCGTACGCCGTCGACCCGCTCGGCGACGTCTACCTGGCCGGCCGCCTGCCGCTCGAGGTGCTCACCCCGGACGCCGTGGACCGGCTGCTCGGCACGGTGCTGGAGAACGCCGACGAGCCGTTCAACACCCTGCTGGAGCTGGGCTTCGCCTCGGCGATCCGGCGCGAGTGGGAGTGGCGCACCAAGCGCGGGGAGTCCACCCGCAACCTGGCCGCCTTCGCCCACCTCGCCGCCCCGGCCGCCCCCGCCCCCGCGGCCGACTGACCGCCGGCCGCCGGGACCGGGCCCGGCCGCCCCGGGCCGCCCCGACCTCAGGCGTCCGCCGGAGCCTTCGCCGTCGCGACGGGAGCCCCGGTCACGACGGGAGCCGCGGCTGCGGCCGCAGCCGGGGGAACCGGGGCCGTCGCCACCACCGCGGTCGCCCCGCTCCCGCCGACCGCTGCGGGGCCCGGCCGGCGCGCCAGCAGCACGTAGCCGACCGCGGCGGCCGTGCCGCACATCCCGCAGGCGGTCCAGAGCACCCCGCCGCCGGCCCGTTCCAGCAGCAGACCGCCCGCGGCTGGCCCCAGGAACGAGGCGAGCGACCAGGAGAGCGAGTACACGCCCTGGTAACGACCGCGCGCGTGGGTCGGCGACAACTCGGCGACCAGGCCCATCAGGGTCGGCGTATAGAGGATCTCCCCGATCGTCCAGACCGCCACCGTGAGCGCGTAGAACCAGGCGGACGAGCCGGCCAGCGCCGTCAGCCCGAACCCCCAGCCGATGAAGAGCGCGGCCGCCGCCAGCATGGCCGTCCGGCTGCGCCCCTCGACCCAGCGGGAGAGCGGGATCTGCAGCAGCACGATCAGCAGCCCGTTCAGCCCGATGACCAGACCGTACTGGGTGGAGGTGATCCCCCAGCGGCCCATCTCCACCGCGAGCGTGGTGGAGCCCTGCTGGAGCACCAGGGCGAGCACCAGGGTGAGCCCGACCACCGCCATGAACCGGCGGTCCCGGAAGACGGTGACGATGCCGACCGCCGGCTCCGCGGACTTCGCGGCCGGGGCGTCGGGCTTGGTCTCCGGGATCCTGACGAAGATCACCACCGCGCAGAGCACCGTGGAGAGCGCGTCCAGCAGGAACAGCGCGAGGTAGCCGTGGGTGGCGATCACACCGGCGACGGCGGAGGAGAGGCCGAAGCCGAGGTTGATCGCCCAGAAGTTCAGCGAGTAGGCGCGGACGCGGTCCTCGACCGGCACGATGTCGGCGATGATCGCCGAGGTGGCGGGCCGGGTGGCGTTGTTGCAGAAGCCGACCAGGAAGGCCACCACGGCGATGGCCACCCGGCCGTCCGCGAAGCCGAGCACGGCGGTGAACAGGGCCGCGCCGAGCTGGGCGGCGACCAGGGTCGGCCGGCGCCCGATCCGGTCGGTCAGCACACCGGCGACGATCGCCGAGGACGCCGCACCGAGGCCGAACAGGGAGGCCACCAGGCCCGCGTAGAAGGGCGAGTACCCGCGCTCGCTGGTCAGGTAGAGCGCCAGGAAGGTGACCACGAAGGCGCCGAGCCGGTTGACCAGCGTGGACACCCAGAGCCACCAGAACTGGCGCGGCAGCCCGCCCACCGTCTCCTGCACCACTCTTCGGATCCGTGGGTTGGCCGGTGCGGCGAAGAGCATGTGGGGGCTCCCGTGTGCGGGCGTCCGCTGAGCGGAACGGGCAGGCCCGGCCAGCCGACGCGTGTAAGTGTCATTCCTGCTGCGCAGACATTACACATGGGGTTGAGGTCCCCACCAGCGCTTTTTCGGGCTCCACTAAGCTGGTGGCCATGGCTGACACGACGTACCGACTCATCCTGCTTCGCCACGGCGAGAGCCAGTGGAACCAGAAGAACCTGTTCACCGGTTGGGTCGACGTCGACCTCAACGAGAAGGGCGAGAAGGAGGCCGCCCGCGGTGGCGAGCTCCTGGCCGCCGAGGGCCTGTTCCCCGACGTGGTGCACACCTCGCTGCTGCGCCGCGCCATCCGCACCTCGCAGATCGCCCTGGACAAGGCCGACCGCCACTGGATCCCGGTCAACCGCAGCTGGCGCCTGAACGAGCGGCACTACGGCGCGCTCCAGGGCAAGGACAAGGCCCAGACCCTGGCCGAGTTCGGCGAGGAGCAGTTCCAGCTGTGGCGTCGCTCCTACGACACCCCGCCGCCGGTGCTGGCCGACGACAACGAGTACTCGCAGGCCGGTGACGCCCGCTACGCGGAGATCCCGAGCGAGCTGCGTCCGCGCACCGAGTGCCTCAAGGACGTCGTCGAGCGGATGCTCCCGTACTGGTACGACGCCATCGTCCCGGACCTCGCCGCCGGCAAGACCGTCCTGGTCACCGCCCACGGCAACAGCCTGCGCGCGCTGGTCAAGCACCTCGACGGCATCTCCGACGAGGACATCGCCGGCCTGAACATCCCGACCGGCATCCCGCTCGTCTACGAGCTCGACGCCGACTTCAAGCCCGTCGCCAAGGGCGGCCGCTACCTCGACGCGGAGGCCGCCGCCGCCGCCATCGAGGCCGTCAAGAACCAGGGCAAGAAGTAACGCCCGACTGCTTGCAGGCCCCGCCTCCCGGTTCCTTGGGTTCTAGCGGTTGTCGCAACACCCCAGCTGAAGGGGTGCGATGGACTTCGAGATTCGCGAGGACCGGAAGCCGCAGGGGCCAGGAAGCTCCGTGCCGAACGGGAGGAATACTTCCGGCTCGTGCGACAGGGCTACAGCAACAGAGAGGCGTCCCGGCTGGTGGGCGTTCACCCGCGTACTGGACGCGAGTGGCGCAACGGCCGGACGGACCCGAACAGGTTCAGGGCGCCCGCTCGACCCGAGCGGGCGCCCTGCGCCGTGTCCCGGTACCTGCGTGAGGACGAGCGGATCCACATCGCCGACCGGATCCGCGAGAAGGCCACCATCCGGGCGATCGCCGGCGAGCTGGGCCGCAGCCCGTCCACGATCAGTCGGGAGATCCGGCGCAACAGCCGTCCGGGCAGCGGAAGTTACCGGCCCCATGCCGCCCAGGCCCGTGCCGATGCCCGACGGCCCCGGCCGAAGACAGGGAAGATCGCCGAGAACGCCGGGCTGCGGGACTTCATCCAGGACCGCCTGGACAGGAAGTGGAGTCCGGAGCAGATCTGCCAGGCTCTGCGGGACACCTTTCCCGAGCGGCCGGAGATGCACGTGGTCCACGAAACGGTCTACCAGGCCCTGTATGTCCAGGGCCGGGGTGAACTGCGCCGTGAGCTCGCGGCAGCCCTGCGCACCGGACGCGCGCGCCGCAAGCCGCACCGCCAGGCCGCCTGCCGGCAGCCGCGTTTCGCCACCCCGACGGTGATGATCAGCGAACGGCCCGCCGAGGTCGAGGACCGGGCCGTCCCCGGGCATTGGGAAGGCGATCTGATCATCGGCAAGGACGGCGGCTCCGCCATCGGCACGCTGGTCGAACGGGCCACCCGCTACGTGATGCTCGTGCACCTGCCCCATGGCCGCACCGCCGAGCAGGTCCGTGACGCCCTGGTGGCCACCGTCCGGGCCCTGCCCACCCACCTGGTCCGCTCGCTGACCTGGGACCAGGGCGCCGAGATGGCCGCCCACGGCTCGTTCACGATCGCCACCGACATCCCGGTCTACTTCTGCGATCCCGCCAGCCCGTGGCAGCGAGGCTCGAACGAGAACACGAACGGCCTGCTGAGGCAATACTTCCCCAAGGGCACCGACCTCGCCGTCCACGACCCGGAACACCTGGCCCACGTCGCCGCCGAACTCAACGGCCGCCCACGCAAAACGCTCGGCTGGGAAACCCCAGCCGAGCGCCTGCATAAACTCGTCGCGGCCTGACCAAACCGACCACGTGTTGCAACGACCCCTAGAAACCGCCTTCGCCGGGGGTGGGGTCTCTGTCGTTCCGGGGGCGTCGTGCTGGTGGGGGTGGTCAACCGGCTTGTGCGGCAGTGGAGTTGTGGTTGGGTGAAAATGGTTCAGACCATTGACGGGTGGTGGCGGCTGCTCCTACCGTGAGGGCACCGGCTGGCGCAAGCATGCCAAGGATCCCCCTGTCCTGGCCGCCGCACCCCCACGCGCGCGACCGCGCCCCGGCGCACTCTCCATCCACCCCCACGGAGGAGCACCATGCGCACACGTCACATCGTCGGGGCGGCCGTCGCCGCGCTCGCGATCCCGCTCACCTTCGCGCTCCCGGCGCAGTCCCACGGCTACATCTCGACGCCGCCCAGCCGGGCCGCGCTCTGCGGAGCGGACGCGGTGGCCTGGGACTGCGGGGACATCCAGTGGGAGCCGCAGAGCGTCGAGGGCCCGAAGGGCTTCCCGAACTCCGGGCCCGCGGACGGCACCATCTGCGCCGGAGGCAACTCGCGCTTCGCGGAGCTGGACGACCCGCACGGCGGCGCCTGGCCGGCCACGTCGGTGCGGGCGGGCCAGCAGCTCACCTTCACCTGGAAGTTCACCGCGCGGCACGCGACCACGAGCTTCAAGTACTACCTGACCAAGGCGGGTTACGACGCGAGCCGGCCGGTCACCAGGGCGAGCCTGGAGCTGACGCCCTTCCTGACCGTCCCCTACAACGGCCGCCAGGTGCCGAGCACCCTCAGCCACACCGCGACCCTCCCGAGCGGGCGGACCGGCCACCAGGTGGTCGTCTCGGTCTGGGAGATCGCCGACACCGGGAACGCCTTCTACTCCTGCACCGACGTGCAGTTCTGAGACCCGCCCCGAGGCCCCGGAGGACGTGTCCGGGTGCGCGGCCGCCGGTCGTGGCGGTCGCGCACCCGGGTGGTCGGGGCGGACCGGGGAGTCCGGGCGCCCGGGGCGTCCTCAGTGGCCGCAGCAGCCGCCGTCCACGCCGCCGCACTGGCAGGGCGCGCCGGACTGGCAGCCGCAGCCGCAGCCCGGACCGCAGCCGCAGCCGGCCGCGAGGACGGGCAGCAGCCTGGGGGCGGGCGGCGTGGAAGTGTCGTGGGCCGGTGCCGGTCGGGTGGGGTTGGCGTTCATCGTGCTGAACCCTCCTAGTGACGGGCACGCGTCGGTGCCCACGGCTTCGAGTGAAACCGCCGATCGGAGGGAGCGTCAACGGGCGCGCAGGGGTGGGGAGTACGAAGGGCCGTGCTTCCCCACCACCCCCGCCGCGGGTTTACTCACCCCGAGGGGTGAGCGGCCGCCCCGCCGAGCGGGGCGGCCGTGCCGGCGCGGCCGGCGGTCACTCCGCGGCGGCGGCCTCCGAGGAGGCCACGAACTCGGCCACGTGCTCGCCCGTCACCAGGTACACCACGCGCTTGGCGACCGACACCGCGTGGTCCGCGAAGCGCTCGTAGTAGCGGCCGACCAGGGTGAGGTCGACGGCGGTCTCGATCCCGTGGTGCCAGCGGTCGTCGATCAGGTGCGACAGCAGCTCGCGGTGCAGGGTGTCGATCGCGTCGTCGTCCTGCTCCATCTCCAGGGCCTTGTCCACGTCCTTGGTCGCGATCACCAGGCCCGCCTTGGCCACCAGGCGCTGGGCGAGCTGCCCCATCTCCAGGACGGTCGAGTGCAGGTCGCCGGGGACGGCCGAGTCGGGGTAGCGCATCCGCGCGACCTTGGCGACGTGCCGGGCGAGGTCGCCGCAGCGCTCCAGGTCGGCGCTCATCCGCAGCGAGGTGACCACGATGCGCAGGTCGGTGGCGACCGGCTGCTGGCGGGCGAGCAGGTCGATCGCCCGGTCCTCCAGCTCGTGGTGCAGCTCGTTGATCTTCTCGTCGGCGGCGATCACGCTCTCCGCCAGCGCCAGGTCCGCGTCGAGGAGTGCGGTGGTGGCCCGGCCCAGGGCCGAGCCGACCAGCCGGGCCATCTCGACCAGGCTGTCGCCGATCGCATCGAGTTCCTCGTGGTACGCGTCGCGCATGCTCTCTCCTCAGAAGCTGTGTCGGTGGCGGTGCCGACCGGTCCTCCCGTCCGACCGTCGCCGTGACGTCCGGGTTGACCGCTGCTGGTGGCGCGAATCGTACGCGCGCACCCGGGACGGCGGCCGCTGTTCGGCCCGCCGCCCGTTCCCACACGGGCTGCACGGCCAACTCTGCGCCGTTCGGGCGACGGTGCACGGCCGGTGCGGTGAATCGGCAGCTACGTGGAGGTGAATTCTCGGCAACGCGTGGCCGATGCCTTGATCCAGCCCTTGGGGAGTGCCCTGGCCGTACGCTTACGCTGGCCACATGGACGTGAACGTGGCCGCCGCCGCTGCCTGCGCCATAGCCGGGCTCGGCGTCGGCCTCACGGCCTCCATCGCCTTCCGTTGGAGCGAGCGCGAGCAGGCCAGGGGCAGGTACGGCGGCACCAGCAGCAGGACCCGTGGTCGCCAGCAGGTGCTGGGCACCGCCACCCCGGAGCCTCCGCTCCCGCCGGGGGTGGACACCGTGCTCTCCGTGCTCCGCTCCTGCGCGATCGTGCTGGGCGAGGGCGACGAGGTGGTCAAGGCCAGCTCCGCCGCGTACGCGATGGGCCTGGTGCGCGGCGGTGCCGTCGCCGTGGACCCGATGCTGTCGCTGGCCCGCGCCACCCGCCGGGACGGTGAGATCCGGCAGGTCGAACTGGAGGTGCCCCGACCCGGCGCGGCCCGCGCGGCCGAGCCGCTGGCGGTCTCCGTCCGGGTCGCCCCGCTGGGCTCGCGGCTCGTGCTGGTGCTGGTCGAGGACCAGACGGAGCGCCGCCGGGTGGAGGCCGTCCGCCGGGACTTCGTGGCCAACGTGAGCCACGAGCTGAAGACCCCGGTCGGTGCCCTGTCGCTGCTCTCCGAGGCGGTCGCGGACGCGTCCGACGACCCGGAGGCGGTGCAGCGCTTCGCCGGCCGGATGCAGATCGAGGCGACCAGGCTGGCCAGCCTGGTCCAGGAGATCATCGACCTCTCCCGGGTCCAGGACGACCGTCTGATGGTCGACCCGGAGCCGGTCGCGGTGGACGAGCTGATCGCCGAGGCGATCGACCGCTGCCGCCAGCAGGCCGCCGCCAAGCAGATCCTGATCGCGGCCGGCGGCATCGCCGGCCTCTACCTGCACGGTAACCGCGGCCAGCTCGCCGCGGCGCTCGGCAACCTGGTCGAGAACGCCGTCAACTACAGCCCGCCGCGCACCCGGGTGGCGATCGCGACCCGCCGGATCTCCAGCGCCGCGGCGCTCGGGGAGGCGGACGGCGAGCTGATCGAGATCTCGGTCACCGACCAGGGCATCGGCATCTCCGAGAAGGACCGCGAGCGCGTCTTCGAACGCTTCTACCGGGTGGACCCGGCCCGCTCCCGGGCGACCGGCGGCACCGGCCTCGGCCTCTCCATCGTGAAGCACGTCGCCGCCTCGCACGGCGGCACGGTCTCGGTGTGGAGCGTCGAGGGCCAGGGCTCCACCTTCACCGTCCGGCTGCCCGCCGGCCAGGCGCCCGACTCCGACGCCGACGCCGAGGTCGGGTCCGCAGACGCCGACGACCTGCCCGACGAGTGGGACGACGACCGGCCCGACAACCGGCCCGGCCCCGACGCCGGCCGCGCCGGGACCGCCACCACGCCCACCCAGACCCTCACCACGGACCGGACGGCCGACTCGGGCCGCGCGGACCGTTCGCTCCCCACGGGGGAGCGGGAACAACCCCTGTCAGACCCAACCCCACAGCTTGCCCCGGAGGCCCGATCGTGACCCGAGTACTGGTGGTCGAGGACGAGGAGTCGTTCAGCGACGCCCTCTCGTACATGCTCCGCAAGGAGGGCTTCGAGGTGGCCGTGGCCGCCACCGGCCCCGACGCGCTGGAGCAGTTCGAACGCAACGGCGCCGACCTCGTCCTGCTCGACCTGATGCTGCCGGGCCTGCCGGGTACCGAGGTCTGCCGCCAGCTCCGGGTGCGCTCCAACGTCCCGGTGATCATGGTGACCGCCAAGGACAGCGAGATCGACAAGGTCGTCGGGCTGGAGATAGGTGCGGACGACTACGTCACCAAGCCCTACTCCACCCGTGAGCTGGTCGCCCGGATCCGCGCGGTGCTGCGGCGCCGCGGCGAGGACGGCGGCCCGGGCGAGAACGGCGGCGGCCCGGGCGCCCTGGAGGCGGGCCCGGTCCGGATGGACGTCGACCGGCACGTGGTGACCGTCGACGGCGCCAAGGTCGACCTCCCGCTGAAGGAGTTCGACCTGCTGGAGATGCTGCTGCGCAACGCGGGCCGGGTGCTCACCCGCATGCAGCTGATCGACCGGGTCTGGGGCGCGGACTACGTCGGCGACACCAAGACCCTGGACGTCCACGTGAAGCGCCTGCGGGCCAAGATCGAGCCGGACCCGGGCGCCCCGCGCTACCTGGTGACGGTCCGCGGCCTGGGCTACAAGTTCGAGCCGTAGACCGCAGGTCCGACGTGATGCGGAAGGCCCCCGCCGGCAGTCGCCGGGCGGGGGCCTTCCGCATCACGCCCGGCGGCCCCCAGGGGCCGCCGGAGCGCCGTGGTGCCTCAGTGGGTGCCGGCGGACGGGCTGCCGGACGGGGTGCCCGCGGCGGGCGTGGTGCCCGCCGGGGTGGCGGTACCGGACGGCACGGCCGCACCGGTGGTGGCCGGGGCGCCCGGGGTGGTGGCGCCGGCGGCCGGGGTGGCCGCGGCGGGGGCGGTGCTCTTGGCGGGCACGGCGACCGGGCTCGCCGTCGGGCCGAAGCCCTTGTAGAGGCCCTTGTTCGGGCTCACGCCGGCCAGGGTGTCGACCTTCTGGCCGTCCTTGAAGGTGAAGGTGGTGTTGACGAAGCCGCCGACCTGGACGGTCACCGAGGCGACCTTGGCGGACGGGTTGCCGTCGCCGCCGATGGCCACGGCGCCGTTGGCGGGGATGACGATGCCGGTCAGCGGGGCGCCCGCGGCGTCGGCGAAGGAGGCGGTGGCGGTGCCGACGGTGATCGACTGCAGCTCCGCCGGCACCAGGCCCGTGTTGGCGATGTTGACGGTCACGTTGGCGGGGCCGGTGTGCTCGCCCGAGGACTCGTCCCCGGTGACGACCACGATGTTGTTCAGGCGGAGGTCCGTTCCGAGAGTGGCCGCAGCGTTGTCCGGCTTGATCTGCAGGGTGTCCGGCGAGTTGCCGGCGGCGCAGGACGACAGCGAGGCGATGGCGATGGCGGCGATGGCGGCGATGCTGCCGCGTCGAAGGCTGCGGCTCACGGCGGCGGCTTCTCCTAATGGGTCACGTGTCGGTAGGTCAGGTCTCAGATTATCGACCTCACTTATGCGCTCCTCACGGGGTGGTCCCCCGTGTCGCACGACCGGGGTCCGCCGGGCGCCCGTCCGGCCGCACCGGTGGCGTGTCCAGGTCACTCCCGGGACAAGCTTCGACCAAGATCGAATAACGATGTGGATACGGCCCGATAAACGGTGAAAACCCAAGATCCAATCACGGTTTCGCGAGTGTTGCGCGAGGTTTCGTCGAGCGCCGGAACCGCCTCCGACCTGCGGGAAGCCCCTCTCGAACATCGGTCGCAGCACGTCATGGGGGTGGTTGTCAAGCCCCGAGACCTGCCCTGACCTGCGAAAACGCCCTTCGGGTGCGCCGAAAAGCGTGTTATTCTGGAAAGCCACGGAAGGGGTCCTGTCACATGACGTTCAAGGTTGGCGACACGGTGGTCTACCCCCATCACGGGGCCGCGCTGATCGAGGCCATCGAAATTCGCCAGATCAAAGGTGTGGACAAGACCTACCTGGTGCTCAAGGTGCAGCAGGGAGACCTGACGCTCCGCGTGCCCGCCGAGAACGCGGAGTTCGTCGGCGTGCGCGATGTGGTCGGCCAGGAGGGTCTGGACCGGGTCTTCGAGGTGCTGCGCGCACCGTACACCGAAGAACCGACCAACTGGTCCCGTCGCTACAAGGCGAACCTCGAGAAGCTCGCCTCGGGCGACGTTATCAAGGTCGCCGAGGTCGTGCGCGACCTCTGGCGTCGTGAGCGCGAGCGCGGCCTGTCGGCCGGCGAGAAGCGCATGCTCGCCAAGGCGCGCCAGATCCTCGTCAGCGAGCTCGCGCTGGCGGAGAACACCAACGAGGACAAGGCGGAGACGCTGCTCGACGAGGTGCTCGCCTCGTAGTGCAGTCGGGCTTCCGCCCACCGCTCACAGCGCCCGGTGCCGGCGCGCCGCTCCCAGGACCACGTGTCCGGGGGTGGTGCAGTGGCACTTCGGGCGCTGAGGCGTGTCCGGACGACGCCTCCGGCCCGACCGGGTCGGGGTCCGCCACGACGCGGCCGGGCCTGCCGGGCCCGGGGCCGCCAGACCGATTCGCCGTGCAAGACCGATTCTGCGGGTTGTGCGGCGGGTGTGGTGGACCGTGGTTCTTCGGAAGGGGCCCTCGCGCCCGCCGGGCACGCCAAGGCCATACCCACTTCGCCGAAGGAGTGAAACCTGAACGCCTCAGCAGCAGTCGCAGCAGCAGTGGTGCCCGCCGCCGGACGCGGTGAGCGGCTGGGGCCCGGTGCCCCGAAGGCCCTGCGGGAACTGGGCGGTGTACCGCTCCTGGTGCACGCCGTACGGGCGCTGGCCCGCAGCCGGGCCGTCGGCCTGGTCGTGGTCGCCGCGCCCGCCGACGGGGTGGCCGAGGTGGTCGCCCTGCTCGGCAGCCACGGCCTGGACGACAAGGACATCCGGGTGGTGGCCGGCGGCGCGACCCGCCAGGAGTCGGTCCGGCTCGGCCTCGCCGCCATCCCGGCCGACGTGGAGGTCGTGCTGGTGCACGACGCGGCCCGCCCGCTCGTCCCGGTCGAGGTGGTGGACGCCGTCGCGGCCGCCGTCCGGGCCGGGGCCGTCGCGGTCGTGCCCGCGGTGCCGCTGGCCGACACCGTGAAGCGGGTCGAGCCGAGCCCGGGACTCCCCGAGCCGGTGCTCGACACGCCCGACCGGGCCACCCTGCGCGCGGTGCAGACCCCGCAGGGCTTCGACCGGGCCACCCTGGTCGAGGTGCACGCCAAGGCGCTGGCCGAGGAGAGCGCGGGCGCCGCCGACGCGCCGCCGGTCACCGACGACGCCGGCCTGGTGGAGCGCTACGGCGGCCGGGTCGTCGTGGTGCCCGGCCACGAGGAGGCGTTCAAGGTCACCCGTCCGCTGGACCTCGTGCTCGCCGAGGCCGTACTCGCCCGCCGGAGGGCCTCCGATGCCTACTGATCCACTGCTCCCGCCCGTCCCCCGGGTGGGGATCGGCACCGACGTGCACGCCTTCGAGGCCGGCCGCCCGCTGTGGGTGGCCGGACTGGAGTGGCCGGACGCCGGGTACGGGCTGTCCGGGCACTCGGACGCCGACGTCGCCGCGCACGCCGCCTGCGACGCGCTGTTCTCTGCCGCCGGGATCGGCGACCTGGGCGCGCACTTCGGCACCGACCGGCCCGAGTGGGCCGGCGCCTCCGGGGTGAAGCTGCTCGGCGAGGCCGCCCGGCTGGTGCGCGAGGCCGGCTTCGAGATCGGCAACGTCGCGGTCCAGGTGATCGGCGTCCGGCCGAAGATCGGCAAGCGGCGGGCCGAGGCGCAGGCCGCGCTGTCGGAGGCGGCCGGTGCGCCGGTGTCGGTCTCCGGGACGACCACCGACGGCCTGGGCCTCACCGGCCGGGCCGAGGGGCTCGCCGCGATCGCCACCGCCCTGGTGTACGAACGGCGTTGAGCCAGCGCGGCGGCGGCCGCGGAAATGTCCGCCGCTGACGGGTGTTCAACGGGGGCTGCCGGGGCCCGGGTCGATAGTGTTCGGCGCGGGCCCGCTCCGGCCGTTCCGCGCCGTCCCGCCGGGTCCGCCCCACCGCCGACGAGAAGAGGTTCCCGATGAGCGCCCAACTCTCCGACCGTGCCAAGGCCCTGGTCGACGGCAAGACCTTCGCCGTGATCACCACGATCCAGCCCGACGGCAGCCCCCAGTCCTCGGTGGTCTGGGTCAAGCGCGACGGCGACGACATCCTGTTCTCCACCGTCCAGGGCCGCCGCAAGCACCTGAACCTGGTCAAGGACCCGCGGGCGACCCTCCTGGTCAACCCGCCGGACAGCCCGTACGAGTACTTCGAGGTGCGCGGCTCGGCCACCATGACCACCGAGGGCGGCCGGGAGCTGATCGACGAGCTGGCCTTCAAGTACCGCGGGGAGCAGGTCTACGGGTGGGACGGGCCGGACGACGTCCGGGTCGTGGTGCGGCTCACCCCGCGCAAGGTGGTCGGCAGCATCTGACCGCCGTCCGGGCCCGGGATTCCGGGGGAATGTCGCGGGGCACCCCCCGCCGCCCACTACGCTTGACGCTGTGAGCATTCGCCTGTACGACACCAGCACCCGCCAGGTACGCGACTTCGTCCCGCTTGTACCGGGTTGTGTCTCGATCTACCTGTGCGGCGCTACCGTCCAGTCGGCGCCACACATCGGGCACATCCGGTCCGGGCTCAACTTCGACATCATGCAGCGGTGGTTCGCCTACCGCGGCTACCAGGTGACCTTCGCCCGGAACGTCACCGACATCGACGACAAGGTGATCGCCAAGGAGCGCCAGCTCGGCACCCCGTGGTGGCAGATCGCCTACGAGAACGAGCGCGCGTTCAACGACGGCTACACGGCCCTCGGCTGCCTGCCGCCGACCGTCGAGCCGCGGGCGACCGGGCACGTCCCCGAGATGATCGAGATGATGCAGGTGCTCATCTCCGGGGGGCACGCCTACGCGGCCGACGGGAACGTCTACTTCGACGTGAAGTCGTACCCCGACTACCTCGCGCTCTCCAACCAGAAGCTCGCCGACCTGCGCCAGCCCGAGGGCGAGGGCGAGACCGGCAAGCGGGACCCGCGCGACTTCGCGATGTGGAAGGCGACCCGGCCCGGCGAGCCCAGCTGGGACACCCCGTGGGGCCGCGGCCGCCCGGGCTGGCACCTGGAGTGCTCGGCGATGGCCCACAAGTACCTCGGTGCGGCCTTCGACGTCCACGGCGGCGGGCTGGACCTGATCTTCCCGCACCACGAGAACGAGATCGCCCAGTCCAAGGCCTACGGCGACGACTTCGCCAACTTCTGGGTGCACAACGCCTGGGTCACCATGGCCGGCGAGAAGATGAGCAAGTCGCTGGGCAACTCGGTGCTCGTCTCCGAGATGGTCCAGCGCTGGCGGCCGATCGTGCTGCGCTACTACCTGGCCGCCCCGCACTACCGCTCGATGATCGAGTACAGCGAGGAGTCGCTGCGCGAGGCCGAGGCCGGCTTCGGCCGGATCGAGGGCTTCATCCAGCGCACCGTCGAGCGCTGCGGCCCGGTCGAGGCGGCGCCCGAGGTGCCGCCGGCCTTCGCCGAGGCGATGGACGACGACCTGGGCGTGCCGCAGGCGCTCGCCATCGTGCACACCGCCGTCCGCCAGGGCAACAGCGCCCTGAACGCGGACGACAAGGAGAACGCGGTGGCGCGGCTCGCCGAGGTCCGTGCGATGCTCGGAGTGCTGGGTCTCGACCCGCTCGACCCGCACTGGGCCGGGGCGGAGCGCGGCGAGGACCTGCACGGCGTGGTCGACTCGCTGGTCAGCCTGGTCCTGGACCAGCGGCAGGCGGCTCGTCAGCGCAAGGACTTCGCCACCGCGGACGCCATCCGCGACCAGCTCGGCCTCGCCGGGCTGGTGATCGAGGACACCCCGTCCGGCCCGCGCTGGACGATCAACAACCAGTAACCCCATCTGACGATCGGGGTGAGGGTGGGCCGTACCGGACCGGTGCGGCCCTCCCGCATGACGTAGCGCATGCCGCCGGCCGCCGCCGGACAGTAACGGGGCGGCCGGGCATGCCGGACAGACAGGAAGTACAGCCATGGCCGGCAACAGCCAGCGCAGGAACCGCCGCAACCCCGGATCGAAGAAGGGCGCGTCTGTCGGTACCGGCGGGCACAGCCGGAAGGCGCTCCAGGGCAAGGGCCCGACCCCGCCCGGCGCGGAGCGCAAGGGCCACCCGAAGCAGCGCGCCGCCAACGCCGCGGTCAAGCGCGAGCGGGACGCCAAGGCCCGCGCCGGCATGCGCCGCGCCGGGGCCGGTCGCGGCGGCCGCGGTGGCGCGGGCAGCGCCGAGCTGGTCTTCGGCCGCAACTCCGTGGTCGAGGCCCTGCAGGGCGACGTGCCGGCCAACGCGCTGTACGTCCAGCAGTTCATCGACACCGACGACCGCGTGCGCGACGCCTTCCAGGCCGCCAACGACCGCGGCATCCCGCTGATGGAGGCCCCGCGCGCCCAGCTGGACCAGATGACCGGCGGGCTCAACCACCAGGGCCTGGTGCTCCAGGTGCCGCCGTACGAGTACGCGCACCCCGACGACCTGCTGGTCGAGGCCTCCGACGCCGGCCAGGACGCGCTGATCATCGCGCTGGACGGCGTCACCGACTCGCGCAACCTCGGCGCCGTGGTCCGCTCCGCCGCCGCCTTCGGCGCGCACGGCGTGGTCATCCCCGAGCGCCGCGCGGCCGGCATGACCGCCGGTGCCTGGAAGACCTCCTCCGGTGCCGCCGCCCGACTGCCCGTCGCCCGGGCCACCAACCTCACCCGCACCCTGGAGGCCTACCAGAAGGCCGGCCTGATGGTGGTCGGCCTGGCCGCCGACGGCGAGGCCGAGATCGGCGACCTGGAGCTGCTGAACGGTCCGGTCGTGATCGTCGCCGGGAGCGAGGGCAAGGGGCTGTCCCGGCTGGTCTCGGAGACCTGCGACATGCGGGTGCGGATCCCGATGTCCGGGCTGACCGAGTCGCTGAACGCCGGTGTCGCGGCGGGCATCGTGCTGTACGAGGCCGCGCGGCAGCGCGCCAAGCGCTGACGCCGTGAGCCGTGAGCCGTGAGCCGTGAGCCGTGAGCCGTGAGCCGACGCCGGACGGCGTGACCCGACGGCAGGCGTCCTGAGCCGACGGCAGGTGCTCCGCGCCGAGCGCGCGGAGCACGGCCGGCGCGGAGCACCTGCCGCGGAGCACAGAGCGGGGCCGGCGCGCAGGGGTTCTTCCGAATCCTCCGCAGTCCGGTTGGAAAGCGATCGGGCCCGACCGGGCCCGATCGCTTTTTTCATGATCACTTCAAGTGTGCGCCGGACATCCACCCGGGAGAGTGTCCTTAGCGGCCGTCACCCGGTTAGACCGGGCGTGGACACCAGAACACCTCGGCGCCCCCTGTTCGGCGGCGGCAGCACCGGGATAGAAGCGGGCCCCGGCCTCGACACCGTCAAGGTGTCGTCCGACCCGGCGCGCCTCAGCAGCACCCAGGCGAGCTTCCGGCTCCGGCTCGGCACCCCGGTGGCGCCGTTGATCGAGGCCCCGGCCGGACTGCTGTCCACCGGCGCCGCGTTCGGCGACCCGTACGCCAACCAGGGCCTGATCCGTCGTCCGCTGGTCACCCCGCAGGTCGTCGTGCCCGCCTCCGCCGTCCCGGCACTGGCGGGTGCCGGCGGAGGCGGTGCGCCGCGCCGCAAGGGCCGCGTCACCGCCGTCACCTGGACCGGCCAGGCACCCCCCGGGGACCTCGCGGCCACCCAGCTCCTGGAGGCCGTCCGGCTCACCGGCTCCGGGGGCGGCGGGGTCGGCCTCGCCGAGTCCGACACCCAGGTCATCCCGTCCTACACCGGCGCCCGGACGGTGCCCCGCCAGCCCCGCGAGGGCTCCGGCACCGCCACCGACGCCGGCGTCGGCCCGGTCGGCGTGCCGCAGGGCTGGACCCCGAGCGGCGAGCTGCCCGAGGTCTCCGCGGCCGCCGCCGACGGCCGGCAGGCCTGGTACCCCGGCCGCCGGGTCGACCTCGGCCTGGTCCTGCTGCCGCTGCGCGCCGTCCTCGGCTCGCTGTCCGTCTACGCCGGCTTCAGCAAGCTCTGCGACCCGGTGTACTTCGACGGCGGCGAGCGCGGCTCGATGATGCGCTGGCTCGCCTCGCTGCACCCCTGGAAGGTCGCCGAGCCGCTGCTGGCCTTCGCCATGGCGCACCCCGTCGGCGCCGGGCTGGTGGTGTCGTTCACCGAGATCGTGGTCGGCGTGCTGACGATCCTCGGCCTCTGGCAGCGGCTCGCGGCCGGGGCGGCGATGCTGCTCTCCGCCGCACTGCTCTTCACCGTCAGCTGGCGGGCCGTGCCGGTCTACGACACCCCCGACCTGATCTTCCTGGCGGCCTGGAGCCCGCTGCTGATCGCCGGTGCGCCGTTCGCCTCCCTGGACGGACGGCTCAGCCTGGAGGCCTGGCGGCGGTACGGCACCGACGCGCCCGCCGCGCTGCGCCGCCGGGTGCTGCGCCGGGGCACCGTGGTCACCACGGTCGTCGTCGGGGTGACCCTGCTGCTCGGTTCGATGCTCGGTGCGGCGGTGCGCACCGGTGCCCGGCCGCACCAGGCGCCGGCCCGTCCGGCCACCGACTACGGCACACCGGTCTGGCCCTCCGGGGCCCCGACCGGCCCCTCCACCGGCCAGGGCCCGTCCACCCCGCCCTCGCCGTCCTCCGCCCCCCGCCCGGCCACCCCCACGCCGAGCCCGACCGCCCCGCCGTCCTCCGCCCCGGCCAGCCGTCCGGCCGCCCCGACGCCGAGCGGCAAGGGGCACGCCACCAAGACCGAGGGCGGCGCCAGTTCGGCCCCGGCCCCGGCCGCACCGACCGCCGCCGCACCGGCGGCCGGTTCCTCGCCCGCCCAGCGCAGCACCCCGGCCCCCGGCGGCTCCGGCACGGCGCCCAAGCCCAGCCCGAGTTCCGGGTCGGGATCCGGGTCCGGACTGCTCGGCGGGGTGCTGGGCAGCGGCCCGCTGGCCGACCTGTCCGGTGGCGCCCGCTCCTCCCGTCCGGGGGCGCCGACGTCCACCTGACGGTCCGGTACGGCAGTGGGCCGGGTGCTCCGTGGGGGAGCACCCGGCCCACTGCAGTGGCGTCGCGGGCCCGGCGGGCGCTGCGGTCCCGGTCGCCCTGGCGGGTGCCGCGGGCCCGTTTGCGGTGTCGCGGCCTGCTCGGCGGGCGCCGCGGCCCCGGTCACCGCCGGCGGTTCACTGCGGGGCGCGGCCGGCCCCGGCGGCGAGCTCCTTGGCCGCCTCCGTGAGGTCCTTCGCGGTGTCGATGGCGCGCCAGTACACGCCCTGCGGCAGCTGGTAGCCCGCCAGCCGCTTGCCGCGCGCCAGTTGGGGGAACGTGGTGCGCTCGTGGTCGCCCACGTCCGGCAGCAGCTCGGCGAACTCCGGGCTGAACACGTACAGCCCGGCGTTGATCAGGAACGGTGAGGGCGGCGCCTCGATGAAGTCCAGCACGTTGCCGAACTGGTCGGTCTCCACCGCGCCCCAGGGGATCCGCGGCCGGGCCAGCGCGAGCGTGGCGACGGCGTCCCGCTCGTGGTGGAAGGCGGCCATCTCGCGCAGGCTGAACCTGGTCCAGATGTCGCCGTTGGTGGCGTACCAGGGCTCGTCCGGGCGGGGCAGCGCCCGGGCCGCGTACTTGAGGCCGCCGCCGCGCCCGAGCGGCTCCTCCTCGACCACCGTGCGCACCCGCAGCGGCAGGTCCGCCTTGTCCAGCCACTCCTGGAGCACGTCGGCCAGGTGACCGCAGGACACCACCACGTCGGTGACGCCCTCGGAGGCCAGCCAGGCCAGCTGGTGACCGAGGATCGGGGTGCCCGTCCCCGGGATCTCGACCAGCGGCTTCGGGCGGTCGTCCGTGTAGGGCCGCAGCCGGGAGCCCTGGCCGCCGGCCAGGATCACGGCCTGGGTGACGGGCGTCGTGGTCGGCCGGGGCGAGCGGGGGGAGCGGGACGGCTGGGACGCGGGGTCGGCGGTGGGGCCGGAGTCAGCGGTCATGGCTGAACAATAAGGCGCGGACCGGGCCGCGGAGCCAGGGCGGCTCCGCGGCCCGGTCCGGGCTGCGGCGTCTGCTGCGGGGGAGGCCGTCGTGGGGCTCCGGCGCCCGGTGTGGTGCCGGGGGCCGGCCGGGGGGCAGCGTCAGCCCGCGATGCCGGCGGCGAACGACCCGTCGCAGACCGGGCGGGCGAAGGAGCGGGCGCGCTGCACGTCGCCCTGGTACTTGCGCACCGCGGCCTTGCCCAGCTCGGAGGCGAGCGAGCTGCAGTACGGCGTCAGCGACGGCTGCTCGCGCATCGAGCGCTCCAGCAGGTCCAGCGCCGCCGACGGGTTCTTCGCGCGCAGCTCGTCCAGCAGCGCCACCCGCAGCGACTCCTGTGGGGCGAGCGCGTCCGAGGAGCGGTCCGCGGCGGCGGTCGCGGTGCGGCCGATCCCGGCGCCGTCCCCGCTGGACGCGGCCACGACCTGCTGGTCGAGGCCGGTCGGCGGGGCCCACGGCACGCGGGTCACGGCGAGGGTGCCGGTGGTCACCAGGACGACCGGCAGGGTCAGGGCGACGGTCTGGCCGATACGGCGCACAAGCTGCTTCACGCTCAGGAGCGTAGCGGTGGGTGCGGGCCGGATCGCCCTCCGTTACACCATCGAGTGACACCGTGTCCGGGTTCGTCCCCGCGCCGTGTTGACGCGGGGGTGTACGGACGGAGCCCGTCGGACCGGGGCAGGTCCGACGGGCTCCGCACGGCGGTGTGCCCGGGCGCACCCGGGCCGCCCCGTCAGCTGCTCAGGCGGGCGCCCGTGCTGGTGGAGAACACGTGGGTCTCGTCGGCGATCGGCACGACGTGGATCGTCTCGCCGCGGGCCGGGATCTGCCGGCCGTGCACGCGGACGACCAGCTCCTTGTCCTCGCCGCCGATCTTGGTGGTGCCGTAGACGAAGCCGTCCGAGCCGAGCTCCTCGACCACGTTCACCGTCACCGCGACGCCCTCGATGCCGCCCGCCGGGACGATCTCGAAGTGCTCCGGGCGGATGCCGACGGTCACCGTCTTGTCGGAACCGGCGCCGGCCAGGTCGTCACGCGAGACGTTGACCACCGAGCCGCCGAACTTCACGCCGCCGTCCACCAGCGGGACCTCGACCAGGTTCATCGCCGGCGAGCCGATGAAGCCGGCCACGAACAGGTTGGCGGGCCGGTCGTACATGTTCCGCGGGGAGTCGACCTGCTGCAGCACGCCGCCCTTGAGCACCGCGACCCGGTCGCCCATGGTGAGCGCCTCGGTCTGGTCGTGGGTGACGTACACCGTGGTGATGCCCAGGCGGCGCTGCAGGCCGGCGATCTGGGTGCGGGTCGACACGCGGAGCTTGGCGTCCAGGTTCGACAGCGGCTCGTCCATCAGGAAGACCTGCGGCTGGCGCACGATCGCGCGGCCCATCGCGACGCGCTGGCGCTGACCGCCCGACAGCGCCTTCGGCTTGCGGTCCAGGTACTCGGTGAGGTCGAGGATCTTCGCGGCCTCCTCGACCTTGGTGCGGATCTCCGACTTGTTCACGCCGGCGATCTTGAGCGCGAAGCCCATGTTCTCCGCGACCGTCATGTGCGGGTACAGCGCGTAGTTCTGGAACACCATCGCGATGTCCCGGTCCTTCGGCGGCAGGTGCGTGACGTCCCGGTCGCCGATCCGGATCGCGCCGCTGTTGACGTCCTCCAGGCCGGCCAGCATGCGCAGGCTGGTCGACTTGCCGCAGCCCGACGGGCCGACGAGCACGAGGAACTCGCCGTCCGCGATCTCCAGGTCCAGCGCCGCCACCGACGGGTCCTTGGCACCGGGGTAGATCCGGGTCGCCTTGTCGTACGTGACAGAAGCCATGGTCGTTCTCTCCTTCACCGGCAGGAACGTGCCGGACGATCCGAGTAAAGGGGGGTTGGTTCGTCTCCGTCCGCCCACCCGGTGGTCTGAACCACTGCGCAGGCCGACTCCCGGCGACGCTACCTGCGCCCGCGCCGCTTGTCAGCCCCCGTCCCGCCCGATTTCGGCATCGGTTCCATCACGCCCACCCACCCCGCCGACCCCCGGATATCCCCCCACCCCACCACCCGGGCCCGGTAGACTGCCCCCGGTGCCGCCGTGATCCATCGCGGACGGCCACCGTGCCTCCTTAGCTCAGCTGGCCAGAGCACCGCTCTTGTAAAGCGGGGGTCGTCGGTTCGAACCCGACAGGGGGCTCAGCGGCGTGAAGGGCCGGCTCCACCTGGTGACCAGGTGGGGCCGGCCCTTTGTCGTTGCCGGGGTGGCGGGGCGGGCGGGTTCCGGAATCGGGTGGGGCGGTGGTGAGCGGGGGGCCGGGGTGGTGCGTACCTCCTGGTGGGGAAACGGATGAGGAAGGAGACAGTGATGGGCATGCTGGCCAATCTGGTTCCGGCGATGAGGCATCCGCACAAGCGGACCAAGTCCGGTCGCTCGACCAGGACCTCGAAGACGGGCACCCACCGTCGCCGTCGGCGCACTTCGTCGTCGCGGCACTGACGGCTCCGCCGTCCTGTCAGGGCCGGGCCCCGGGCCCGGCCGAGTTCCCAGGGTTGGACGAGTTCCGTGTGGTCACTGCGGCGGCTGACGGTCGTCGGTGCGGGTGAGGGCGACGGCCGGCCGGTCGTCGACGCCGCTCCGGCGGTGCCGTTGCGGCGGACCTTCGGGAGGTTCTGGCCCTACACGCGCGGGGGCAGGCGCTGGCTGGCCCTCCTGCTGGGGTTCGTCCTGCTCGGCCCGGTGGTCGACGCGGCCGCGATCTGGCTGTTCAAGGTCGTCGTCGACGAGGTGCTGGTGCCGCGCAGGCTCGGGCTGTTCCTGCCGGTGGCGCTCGGCTACGCCGGGCTGGCCGTCGTGGCGGGGGGCCTGCGCTTCGCCGACGAGACGACCTCGGCCTGGGTCAGCGAGCGCTTCCTGTTGGCCCTGCGGTCGGACGTGTTCCGGCACCTGCAGGGCCTGTCGCTCGGGTTCTTCGAGCGGCGGCGGCTCGGTGACGTGCTGTCCCGGCTGACCGGTGACATCGAGGCGGTCGAGACGTTCCTGCTGTCGGGCGTCCTCGACGCCGTCGCGTACGCCGCGGAGCTCGCCGTCTTCCTGGCCGTGCTGTTCTACCTGCGCTGGGACCTCACCCTGGTCGCGCTGGTGGTGGCGCCGCTGTTCTGGTTCCTCGCGCGCCGCTTCTCGGTGCTGGTGAAGGCCGCTTCGCGGGAGCGGCGACGGCGCAGCGGTTCGGTGAGTGCACTCGCCGAGGAGACGCTGGGCAACATCGCGCTGGTGCAGGCGTACAACCGGCAGGACTGGGAGCAGGAGCGGTTCCTGCGGGAGAGCCTGGCGCGGTTCCGGGCGACGATGGCGGCGACCCGGCTGCGGGCGTTGTTCGCGCCGATCGTCGAGGTGCTGGAGCTGTCCGGCGGGCTGATCGTGCTGGGGCTGGGCGCCTGGGAGCTGTCCCGGGGGCGGTTGACGCTGGGCGAACTGCTGGTCTTCGTGGCGTTGTTGGGCCGGTTGTACGGGCCGATCCGGGGGATCTCGCGGCTCAGCAACGGCCTCTACTCGGCCTCCGCCGCCGCCGAGCGGATCATCGAACTGCTCGACCAGCGCCCGCAGGTGGCCGATCCACCGGTGCCGTTGAGACCGGCCCGGGTGCGCGGGGCGGTGACCTTCGACGGGGTGTGGTTCCGCTACCCGGGGTCGAAGAGGGTGGCGCTGTTCGACGTGTCGTTCCACGCCGAACCGGGCGAGACGGTGGCGCTGGTCGGCGCGAGCGGGGCCGGCAAGTCGACGGTCTCCAAGCTGCTGCTGCGGTTCTACGACCCGGAGCGCGGTGCCGTCCGGCTGGACGGGATCGACCTGCGCGAGCTGGCGCTGGCGGACCTGCGGGACAACGTCACGGTGCTGCTGCAGGAGACCCTGGTGATCCACGGCACCGTCCGGGAGAACATCGCGTACGGGAGGCCGGACGCGAGCGACGCGGAGATCCTCGCCGCCGCCTGGGCCTCCGACGTGCACGACTTCGTCGTCGGGTTGCCGGACGGCTACGACACCGTGGTGGGGCAGCAGGGCCGGCTGCTGTCCGGTGGGCAGCGCCAACGGCTCGCGATCGCCCGGGCGATGGTCCGCGACGCGCCGGTGCTGATCCTCGACGAGCCGACCACCGGGCTCGACGCGGGGTCCGGGCAGCGGGTCATGGAGCTGCTGGGACGGCTGATGCGGGGGCGGACCACGATCATCATCTCGCACAATCTGCTCACCGTCCGGAGTGCCGACCGGATCGTGCTGCTCGACGGCGGCCGCCTCGCCGACTGCGGTACGCACGAGGAGCTGCTGGCGCGCAACGACGGCTACGCGCGGCTCGACCGGCTGCACGCCCGGCCCGTCCCCGCGACACCGCTGCAGGAGACCGTCCGATGAACACCCGACCGCTGAACACCCGACCTCCGCTGCCCGCGGGGACACCCCTCGCCCCCGGCTACCCCGTCCTGGCCCACCTGTGCCGCACCGGCTGGCTCGACGTCTACGACGCCTGGAGCGAGGAACGGGACTGCCGCTGCGTGGTGAAGGTGCTCCGGCCCGACCGCCGCCGCGACCGCCGGCTGCGCGAACGGCTGCTCCAGGAGGGCCGCTGGCTGACCGGCTTCACCCACCCGCACCTGGTGCGCGGCTACGGCACGGGCGAACACCCGCAGCCGTACGCGGTCCTGGAGACCCTGACCGGCGAGACCCTCTCCCACCTCATCGACCGGCGGAGCCGCCGGCCGGCCGCCACCGACCTGGCCCTGCTCGGGCTGCACCTCTGCTCGGCGATGCGCTACCTGCACGGGCAGGGCCTGCTGCACCTCGACCTCAAGCCCTCCAACATCGTGATCGACTGCCGCCACGCCAAGGTGCTCGACCTGAGCATCGCCCGCCCGCCGGGCCGGGGGCGCCCGGGCGTCGGGACGGATGGCTACCTCGCCCCCGAGCAGGCCGGCGGGGGCCTGCTCACGGCGGCCGCGGACGTCTGGGGGATCGGCATCACCCTGTACGAGGCGGCCACCGGGGACGTCCCCTTCGCCGGCCCGGCCCCGGACGGCCCGGCGCCACCGGTGGGCCGCGCGCGCCGGCTGCCCCGTCCGCTCGCCGAGGCGATCGACGGCTGCCTGCGGCCGGACCCGGCCGACCGCCCGGGCCTGCCCGAACTGGCCGGCCGCCTGGACGCGTTGCTCCCGCAGAGCCGCCGTGCGGTGGCACCGCCGGTGGACGACCCGGACTCCGACGACAGGGACGCCGGCGACCCGGACTCGGACGACGGGGACTCCTACGCCCCGGACCCGGGCGACATGCCTCAGGACCTGCGGAGCCGCCGGAGGGTCCAGGCGGGGTCGGGCGGGGTGGTGAGCGGGCGGGAGTGGGTGGCGAGGAGTTCGGCGGCGCGGCGGTAGGAGAGCCGGGCGCGGCCGGTGAGCGGGCAGCGGTCGGCGGCGGGGGTGCCGGCGGGGGCGCGGCGGTCGGTGAGGAAGAGCGGGCCGGTGGTGCGCCCGGCGACGAGCAGGGGGAGCAGCCGGGCGGTGCCGGCCTGCCAGTGGAGGGGGGTGCGGCCGGGCCGGTGGAGGGTGCGGCGGTGGGGCAGGTCGAGGTCGTCGGCGTCGAGGGCGAGGACGGTCTCGATGGCGGCGCCGGACTCGTGGAGGAGGTGCCAGAGCGCCTGCTCGCGCAGCGGGGCGCGGAGGGCGAAGAGGGCGCGGAGCTCGTCGGGGGTGAGCGGGGCGGCGGCCGGGCCGACGGGCGGGCGGGGGCGCAGGTCGGTGGTGGGGTCGCCGACGAGCCAGCCGCGGGCCCGCCACCAGACCACGGCGGCGCGCAGGGTGGAGAGTTCGCGGTTGAGCGTGCGCGGGTCGGTCGCGGTGGTGCGGAGCTCGACGGCGGTGCGGAGGCGGCCGGCGGCGTCCGGGTGGTCGAGCAGGGCGAGCGGGAGGACGGGCGGTCGGGCGCGCCGTCGTCCGGGGCCGGTGGGGGCGGGGCGGTCGGCGAGGGCCCAGGCCCAGGTGTCCAGGGCGATGCGGTAGATCCGGCGGGATCCCGGGGCGAGCCCGGCGTCGGAGAGGTAGCGGTCCACGGCGACGGCGTACTCGACCGGGGGGAGCTCCGTCATGCCGGGGCCTTCCATCTCTTCCGCAGTAAACGAGGTGTTCCGAGCCGTTTCGAGAGTACTCCCGATGCCCGGTGAACAGCAGCTGAACTGCTATTCCGTGGTGATTTACTGCGGCAATCCAAGGGGCGTGCAGAATTGATGCGGAAAGGCTCAAGTTTTTCCCGGAAATCCTTGAATCCGGTTCCCGGTGGAACGCACACTTGCTGCCCATGGCAGTGGACACGGAACGGATCCAGGCCCGCCGACGGCGGCCGGGAGGCCGGCTCGCCGTGCTGGGCGAGCGCGATTTCAGCCGGTTCTTCGTCGGCTACACGACCTCCCTCCTCGGCTCCTCGATGGCACCGGTGGCGGTGGCCTTCGCGGTGCTGGGCGGCGATGGCGGCGGGGCGGGGGCGGGCGGCGACGGCACGGACCTGGGGTGGGTGATGGCGGCCCGGATCCTGCCGGTGGTGCTGGTCCTGCCGGCGGGCGGGTTGATCGCGGACCGGTTCGGCCGGCGGCGGGTGATGCTGGGCTCGGACGTCCTACGGGGGCTCGTCCAGGCGCTGTTCGCCGCACTGCTGGCGACCGGGCACGCGCCGGTGTGGGCGATGGTCGCGCTGGTGGCCGTCTGGGGGGTCGGCGAGGGGCTGTTCCTGCCCGCCTTCGGGGCGGTGGTGCCCGACCTGGTGCGCCGACGGGAGCTCCTGGGCGACGCGAACACCCTGGTGGGGCTGTCCCGTTCGGCGGCCGCGGTGGCCGGGCCCGCGGCGGCCGGACTGCTCACGGCGGCGTGCGGCCCGGCGGTGGTGCTGGTGGTGGACGCGGTGACGTACGGCGTCGGGGCGCTGGCCCTGGCCGGACTCCGCAGCTCCCCGCGGACGGCGTCGGCGGCCGGCGGCGAGGAGTCGATGGCCGCCGAACTGCGCACCGGGTGGAAGGAGTTCGCCGGCCGGCCGTGGCTCTGGATCACCACCGTACAGACCGGACTGTTCAACCTGGTGGTGTGGGCGCCGTTCCTGGTGCTCGGACCGCTCACCGCCCAGCGGCACCTCGGTGGCGCCCGCGCCTGGGGCGTGGTGATGGGCGTGTACGGCGTCGGCGCGGTGCTGGGCGGTCTGCTGATGCTCGGGCGCAGGCCGGGCCGACCGCTCGCGGTGGCCACCGTGGCGACGCTGGGGTGGGCCCTGCCCTCGGCGGCGCTGGCGGCCGGCGCGCCGCTGCCGTGGGTGGCGGCGGCCGCGCTGGCGGCGGGCGTCGGCTCGGCGGTCTGCGGGGCGCTGTACGCCACGACGATGCAGGCCTGGGTGCCGCCCGAGGTGCTCGGCCGGGTGAACTCGTTCGGGGCGCTCGGCGCGTTCGTGCTGGGCCCGCTGGGGCTGGCGGCGGCGGGGCCGGCGGCGGACCGGATCGGTGTGGGCAGGGTGCTGCTGCTCGGGGTGGTCTGGCAACTCGCGTCGGGGGCCGTGGTGTTGATGGTTCCGCCGGTCCGCCCCCACCCGACCCGCTCCGCGGGCGCACCCCCGGCCCGGCGCGGTTCGTCGCCCACCGTGCCCGGCCGGCCCCGGAGCGCACCTCCGGCCCGGCTGCCGAACCCCGTCGCCCCGGCGGGGAGCGCGGCGGCCGGGCCGGTCGTACCGTGGAGGTGCGGGGACGACGGAGGAGGTCGGCCATGCCCGGTTCGCTCACCATCAGCCACCACGAATCCGCGGTCGCCCTGGACCACGCGGACGCCGATCGGCTCGCCACGGTGCTGGCGGAGCTGGCGTACCTGCTGGAGATCCCGGGGCCCAACCGGATCAACGACGCGCAGCTCGCCCTGCTGTGCGAGGGACGGACGCCGGACCGCGCCGAGCTGTCGCGGTGGTCCCGGACGCTCGCGGCGGAGCTGAAGGGGCGGCTCTGACGGCTGCCGCGTCCGACCGAGCCGGAACCGGAACCGGAGCCGGAACCGGAGCCGGAGCCGGAGCGGGAACCGGAACCGGAACCGGAGGTGCCCCGCCCCGCCCGCCGTACGATGGCGCGCGGGGCGGGCCGGTCGGGCCTGCCCCGGGGGTGTCGGGGTGGCCGGCACCCGGTCCGGCGGAGGGTGGGGGCCCGAGCGTGTCGCAGTCCCGGTCGATGTCCTGGCTGACGGTGGAGACGCCGCTGCCCAGCGGTCCGATGCACGTCGCGGTGACGCCGCTGGGCGTGGCGGCCGCCGGGTACGGCGTGCGGGAGGGTGAGCTGCCGCCGTGCACCGACGCGTCGCGGATAGCCGCCGTCACGGACCGCATCGGCGCCTATCTGGCGGGCCGCAGCCGGGAGTTGGGCCTGCCGATCGACTGGAGCCTGAGTTCCGGCCCGCACCGGACGGTGCTGCGCACGCTCTGGCAGGAGGTGCCGTACGGCGGGACCATCACCTACGGCGAACTGGCCTCCCGCAGCGGGGTGTTCGAGGACGTGACCGAGCCCGGCCTGGCCGCGCGGACCGTCGGCCAGATGATGGCCGCCAACCCCGTCGCCCTGCTGGTGCCCTGCCACCGGGTGGTGGCGGCGGACGGGATCGGCGGCTTCGGCGGCGGCCGGGTGGGGATCGAGGTGAAGCGCTGGCTGCTGACCCTGGAGGGGGTGCTGGAGCCGACGCTCGACTGGAACGGCCCCCTGTAGCCGGCCCCTGGCGCAGCGTCCCTGCGGAGCCCCGGAGCCCCGGAGCCCCGGAGCCACGTCCCGCCGCCTGCCGCGCCCGGCTCAGTGCTGCCGCACCAGGTCGACCGCCACCGGTGCCCGGCGCGGCCGGACCGGCTGGATGTCGGACACCAGCGTGTACTCGACGCCCCGGACGTCCGGCGGCCGAACGGCCTCCAGTCGTTCGCCGAGGGCCAGCCGGACGGCGTCCCAGGGCAGGTTGAGCCCGCACAGCCGGAGCTGGTGGAGCCCGGCGGCGGGGCGGGTGTTGACGTCGATCACCACGGGCTGCCCGTCCAGTTCGCGGAACTGGATGTTGGACAGGTAGGCCATCCGGCCGGCCCGGACCAGTCGGCCGACCGGTTCCAGGTAGCGCGGGTCGGTGGTGAAGCCGCGCCGCCGGCCGTCCTTGGTGCGGCCGACCGCGGTGAGCGGGGTGCCGTCCCGGTCGGCGAGGCAGTCGACCGAGACCTCGGGCCCGTCCAGGTACGGCATCACCAGGAGGTCCGCCGGCTCCTCCCCGGGCCCGCCGCCGGCCCGGTCGCCGGACAGCGCGGCGGCCACCTGCTCGACCTGGACCCGGTGGTCCCAGCCGTGCAGCCGCTGCGGCCCGTACGGCTCGCGGGTGAGCACCCGGAAGCCCGCGCCGCCCGCGCCGGTGGTGGGCTTGAGGCAGGGGGTGTGCCCGGTGGCCTCGATCCGGTCGACGGCCTCGTGGAGTTCGGCGGCGGTGCGGACCCGCCACCAGGGCGGGGTGGGGAGTCCGGCGGCGGATATCGCGCGGTAGCCGTCGTCCTTTCCCGCGTAGGCGGCGACGGCGGTGGCGGGGGGAGAGAGCAGGGTGGTGCCGATCGCCTCGAACTCGGGCCGGGCGAGGGCCACGGCGAGTTGGTGGAGCTGGGGGACGAAGACGGTGATGGCGTGCCGGGCGCAGTAGTCGAGGGCGTAGCCGACGTAGGCGTCGGCGGGCAGGTCGGCGGGTTCGAGGGTGCCGTGGTCGGCGGCGGCGAGCACCGGGGAGTCGGGGTCGGCGTGGGTGGCGTGGACGGTCACCGGGCGCGGTGCGGCGTGCAGTTGCTCGATGAAGAAGACGTTCTCGGCGTAGGTGCGGTTGAGCCAGACGCGTACCGGCGCTCCCAAGGCTGCCTCCCGGGGCATGGCGTGACGGAGTGTCAGGGTGCGGGGCGGGACCGTGCGCCGACTGCCCGGGCGGCCCTGTGAGGTGGCACCCTAGCGGGCCGTCGCGAGGATTCGAACAGGCGGGTCGGTCCGGGTGGCCGCTGCCCGGTTCCGCTGCCGGAGGGGGTGTCGATGGGGGAGGATGGGCAGCGGCATTCCGATAAATTCGAATAATTAGTCGAACAAGCATCGATCAGGTGATCCAGTCGTACTATTTGTTCGGTTATTCCGAACCACTCGAAAGAGTGATTGCGGCCCGCCCCCGAATGGCCTCACCATGAAGCTGCAACATGAATGTGCAAGGCGACACGTCATCGGGTAATCGGGTATGCGAAGGGCTCCCCTTATGTCGACCGAAACCACTGCCGGTATTCCTGCGCCGGGCGCGCAGCCGGAGATCCGGCAGCAGCAGAGTCTGAGCACGGCAGGTGCGCGGAACCTCGCCACCACCACCAAGTCCGCGCCGCAGATGCAGGGCATCAGCCCGCGCTGGCTGCTCAGGACGCTGCCCTGGGTGCAGGTGTCCGGCGGTACCTACCGGGTCAACCGCCGCCTGCGCCACTCGGTCGGCCGCGGTCGGGTGAGCTTCGTCAAGACCGGCCCCGAGGTGCGGATCGTCGCGCCGACGCTCGCCGAGGTGCCAGCGCTGCGCGGGTTCCAGGACGAGGCCCTGCTGGAGGAGCTGGCCGGGCGCTTCGTCCAGCGGGACTTCGGCGCCGGCGACGTCCTGGTCTCGGCCGGGGCGGCGATCGACGAGGTCTTCCTGATCGCGCACGGCAAGCTCGAGCGGATCGGCACCGGCAAGTACGGCGACGAGACGGTGGTCGGCACCCTCGCCGACGGCGACCACCTCGGCGACGAGGCCCTGCAGCAGGAGGACGGCACCTGGCCGTACACCGTCCGGGCCGCGACCTCGGGCACGGTGATGGCCCTGCCCTGGTCCGCCTTCCAGGAGCTGCACGACCGCTCCGAGGCGCTGCAGCTGCAGATCATCGAGTACCTGAACGGCTTCCAGCAGGCGCAGAACAAGCACGGCGAGGCCGCGATCGACCTCTCCGCCGGCCACCACGGCGAGTACGAGCTGCCCGGCGCCTTCGTGGACTACGAGCTCAGGCCCCGCGAGTACGAGCTGAGCGTCGCGCAGACCATCCTCAGGGTCCACACCCGCGTCGCCGACCTCTACAACCAGCCGATGAACCAGACGGAGCACCAGCTGCGGCTGACCATCGAGGCGCTGCGCGAGCGCCAGGAGCACGAGCTGGTCAACAACCCCGAGTTCGGCCTGCTGGAGAACGCGGCGTACGACCAGCGCATCCAGACCCACTCCGGGCCGCCCACCCCGGACGACATGGACGAGCTGCTCAGCCGGCGCCGCGGCACCAGGATGTTCCTCGCCCACCCCAAGGCCATCGCCGCCTTCGGCCGCGAGTGCAACAAGCGCGGCCTCGTGCCCGGCACGGTGGAGGTCGAGGGGCGGCACGTCACCGCCTGGCGCGGGGTGCCGGTCTTCCCGTGCAACAAGATCCCGATCGTCGGCGGCCACACCAGCTCGATCATCGCGATGCGCGTCGGCGAGGACAACCAGGGCGTCATCGGCCTGCACCAGACCGGAATTCCGGACGAGTACCAGCCGGGCCTTTCGGTGCGGTTCATGGGAATCGACGAGACGGCCATCATTTCCTACCTGGTCAGCGCCTACTACTCCGCCGCGATCCTGGTGCCGGACGCGGTCGGCGTCCTGGAGAACGTGGACATCGCGCAGCGCTAGAACGCGGCCGGCGACCACGGAACCGACGCCGGAACGGCGACCACCGGAGCGGTGTGCACCGAACGCCGACCACCGGAACCGACGCCGGCCGGCCATCCCGCGCCGCCCAGCCGGGGCGCCCACACCCCGGGCCGGGCGGCGCGCCTTCGTGCGGGCCGAGCGCCCCACCGCCGGTACTTCACAGCGGCCCGCCCCGGGCGGGCCGACACGTCCTGTCGCAGGCCCGACGGCCTCACCACAGGCCAACAGGGGGGAGAAACCCATGACGAGCTCCACGCTGGAACGGGACCACCGGGAGGGGCACGAGGCGGAGGGCGTCCTCGCCCGGGCCCGCACGCTGGTCGACCCGGTCCTGCGGGCCGCCGTCGACTCGCTGCCGGGCGCGATGCGCAGGGTCGCCGGCTACCACTTCGGCTGGTGGGAGGCGGACGGCTCGCCCTCGGCCGCCCCCTCCGGCAAGGCGATCCGGCCGGCCCTGGTGCTCGCCGCGGCCCAGGCGCTCGGCGGCACCCCGGCCAGGGCCACCGCGGCGGCCGCCGCCGTCGAGCTGGTGCACAACTTCACCCTGCTCCACGACGACGTCATCGACCGCGACGTGACGCGCCGCCACCGCCCCACCGCCTGGAGGGTGTTCGGCACCACCGAGGCCATCCTGGCCGGGGACGCCATGCACTCGCTGGCGCTCCGGCTGCTCGCCGAGGACCCGGACCCGGCTGCCCGGGAGTCCGCCCGGCGGCTCACCGACTGCGTGGTCGAGCTCTGCGAGGGGCAGCAGATCGACTGCGCCTTCGAGCAGCGCAGCGACGTCTCCCTCACCGAGTGCCTGGCGATGGCGGAGGCGAAGACCGGGGCCCTGCTCGGCGCCGCCTGCGCGATGGGGGCCCTGTACGGGGGCGGTTCGACGGAGGCCGCGCAGGCGATGGACGGCTTCGGCCGGGAGATCGGCCTGGCCTTCCAGCTGATCGACGACCTGATCGGGATCTGGGGCGACCCCGCGGTGACGGGCAAGCCGGTGGGCGCGGACCTGGTTGCCAGGAAGAAGTCGCTGCCGGTGGTCGCGGCGCTCGGTTCCGGCACCCCCGAGGGTGCCCGGCTGGGCGAACTGTACGCGCTGGAACGCCCGCTCAGCCCGGAGGAGTTGGCGCAGTGCGCGGCTGCCGTCGAGGGCGCCGGCGGGCGCGGCTGGGCGCAGGGCGAGTCCTGCGAGCGGATGGCCGCGGCGATGGCCCAGCTGGCCACCGCCGTTCCGGAACCGTCCGCGGCGGACGAACTGCTGGCGCTCGCCGAACTGGTCACCCGCCGCAAGCACTGACCCGGGGCGGCAGGGGTGGGCGCCGGCCCGGCCCGGTCGCCCACCCCTGCGGCGTGCCCGTCCAGGCCCCGCGCCCTGCGTGCACCGGCAGCGCCGGGTCGGCCACTGAGGCCCGTCCAGGCCCCGGCGCCGTCCACGTCGCCAGGCCCGGCCGCTGAGGCCGATCCCGGCGCCCCGTCCCGGAGCCGGCGCGGGGCTCAGCCGAAGGCGGCCAGCAGCCGCTGCTCCTTGGCCGGTTCGATGCCCTGCCGCACCGCGGCCTCCTTGCGGCCCTTCCGCCCCTCGGCGTCGGTGTCCTCGGCCGAGACGCGGTTCCGCAGCCACTCCCAGGTGTCCCGCGCGGTCTCGGCGAAGGGCCGGCAGCGCAGCCCGGCCGCCCGGGCCCGGCCGGTGTCGGCGAGCCAGACGCCCGTCAGCTCGGGCACGTCGGGCGCCCAGAGCGGGAGTTCGCTCCACGGCTCGACCTGGTCCGGCCCCTCGGCGAGCAGCGCCGCGTCGTCGACCCAGACCAGCTCGGTGTCCGCGGCGCCGGCCACCTCCCGGCAGGTCTCCAGCCACTGGCCGAAGGTGAGCAGTCCGGGCGGGGCCGTGGTGACGTAGCGACCGGTGGTTCCCGCGGTGAGCAGGTCGAGCCCGAAGGCGGCGAAGTCCCGGACGTCGATCACCTGCATGGTGCGCCGGCGGTCGCCGGGGGCCAGCACCCGCCCGCCGCGGGCCATCCGTTCCAGCCACCAGGGCAGCCGTCCGCCGTTCTCGTGCGGGCCGATGAGCAGCCCGCTGTTGAGGATCAGCGAGCGTTCGGCGCCGAAGCCGTCGAGGACCGCCCGTTCGCAGCCCGCCTTGAGCGGGTTGCCGGGCGGCTGGCCGGGAGGGGTGTCGGCGGGGCAGGGGTGCAGGGGCGAGTCCTCGGTGACGGTTCCGGCGGGCCAGTCGGCGAAGGCGTGCACGGAGGAGACGAAGGTGTAGTGGTCGGCCCGGCCGCGCAGCAGTGCGGCGGAGGCCGCCGCCTGGGCGGGCTGCTGCGCGGAGGTGTCGACGACGGCGTCCCAGCTGCGGCCCTCGACGAGCCGGGCGAGGTCGTCGGCGTGGTCGCGGTCGCCCCGGACGGTCTCGACACCGGGCAGGTCGGCGGTGGTGCGGCCGCGGTTGAAGGTGGTCACCTCGTGGCCGCGGGCGAGGGCGTCGGATGCGTAGGCCCGTCCGAGGAAGGACGAGCCGCCGAGCAGGAGGATCTTCATGCGGGCAAGTCTGTCCGCGGCCGGCCGTCGGTGACCCTTGCTTAGCGCTGGGCAGAGCGGGCCGCCGGGCCCGCCCACCCCGCCCCATCGGCCCCGTGCCGCCCCGCCCCCACCGGTCGGCCGACGTGCCGCCCCGCCCGGCCCCGCATAGCATCCGCTATGTACTCGTATGTCCAGAATTCCGGCCCGCCCCGGCGTCGCCGGCCTTCCGTGCACTGGGGAGAGCGACGCGCATGGCCAACCCGGCACTCGTGGACCCGGCCACCATCCGTGCGACGGTCGCCGAGGCCTGGATCCGCGCCTACCCGATGCTGCGGAACTACCGCACCCTGTACGCGCAGGCCCTGGACGACGCGGACCCGCGCCACGTCGGCGGCTTCGGCGTCTTCCGCCACCACCGGCGGCCGTCCACCCCGGCTGACACCGACGTCGTCACCCCGAACAACGACACCCCGTACTCCTGGGCCTGGCTGGACCTGCGCGCCGAGCCGTGGGTGGTGTCGGTCCCGGCGACGGACCGCTACTACGTCCTCCCGCTGCACGAACTCGACACCGTCTACGCCGGGTTCATCGGCAGCCGGACCACCGGCCCGGAGGCCGGCGACCACCTGGTGGCCGGCCCCGGCTGGCAGGGCGAGCCGCCCCCCGGCGTCCGCGGGGTGATCCGCACCGCGACCCGGCTGGTCGGGATCGTCGGCCGGACCCAGCCGGCCGGCGGGACACCGGCGGAGCTCGCCGAGCTGTCGGCCGTCCAGCAGGGCTACCGGCTGCGCCCGCTCCACGCCTACGCGGGCACCCCGGCGCCCGCCCCCGCGCCGGAGCCGGTCTGGCCGGTGTGGCGCGAGGAGGTGCTCGGCACCGTCGAGTTCCTGACCTTCCTCGACTTCCTGCTCGGCTTCTTCCCGCTGCACGGCGAGGTCGCGCTGCCGCCCGCCGAGACCGACCTGCGCGGGCGCCTCACCGACCTGGGCGTCGACGGCCGCGGCGAGTTCGAACCCGCCGCACTGCCCCTCGCGGTGCGCGCCGAGATCGAGCGCGGCATCGCCGACGGCCGCGCCCGGCTGGCCCGCGCCACCGGTGAACCCGGCACCTCGGCCGGGTTGTTCGGCACCCGTGGAGAGGTCGGCGCGGACTTCCTCGGCCAGGCGGTGGGCGCCGGGCTCGGCCTCTACGGGCTGCCTGCCGAGGAGGCCTGGTACGGCGGCTGGCCGGTCGACAGCGCCGGCAACCGGCCGCCGAACGCGAGCGACCGCGACTACGTGATCCGCTTCGGCCCGGACGACCTGCCACCGGCCCGGTTCTTCTGGTCGGTCACCATGTACGGGCTCCCGGACCGCCTGTTGACCGACAACACCCTGGACCGCTACTCGATCGGCGACCGCACCCCGGGCCTGGTCCGCGACCCGGACGGCGGACTCACCCTCCACGTCCGGCACAAGCGCCCCGCCGACGCCGGGCACTCCGCCAACTGGCTGCCCGCCCCGGACGGCCCGTTCTCGGTGGTCGCCCGGCTCTACGGGCCGGACCGCTCCGTGCTCGACGGCCGCTGGCGGCTCCCGCCGCTCGACCCGCGGTGACCGCCCCGCCGCCGCGGTGACCGCCCACGGCGAGCGCCGACACCCGACAGGCACCCCACAGGCACCCGACCGGCATCCCCGCACCGACCTGACGAAGGACACCCGATGACCCAGCCCGAGCTGGAGGCCCTGGCCGCCGACGCCTACGTCTACGGCTACCCGCTCGTCGCCGGCCTCACCATGGTCGAGCGCTTCACCAAGGGCGGCCTGGGCACCCTTCCGGTGGCGGAGTTCAACCACTTCAGCCACGCCACCCGGCTGGCCGGGCCCAGGGACCACTTCGTCTCGGTCAACAACGACACCGTCTACTCGGTCGCCCAGCTCGACCTCTCCGAGGGCCCGCAGGTGCTGCGCGTCCCGGACACCGCGGGCGCCTACTACGTGCTGCAGTTCGTCGGGGCCTGGACGGACAACGTCGCCTACCTCGGGAGCCGTGCCACCGGCACCGAGGAACAGACCTGGCTGGTCGTCCCGCCGGGCTGGCACGGCACACCGCCCGACCCGACCCGGGTGATCGAGGTGCCGACCACGGTGGCGACCATCGTCGGCCGCTTCGCCTGCACCGGCCCGCGCGACCTCCCCCGGGTCAAGGCCCTCCAGGCCGCCCTCACCCTGGAGCCGTTGGAGCCCGGCGGGCTGGTCGCCGGGCTGCCCGAGCCGGACCCGGACGTCCCCGAGCGGCTGGCCTTCTTCGAACGGCTCAGGGTCTGGATGCAGGCCTTCCTGCCGGCCGGGCCGGACGTCGAGTACCAGCGGCGCTTCGCCCCGCTCGGCCTCCTGGACCCGGGTGCCTCGCCGTACCGCGCGGCCGCCGCGGACTGGACGCTCGCGCTGGGCAGGGGCCTGGCCGCCGGCCGGGAACGGGTCGAGGACGCCACCCGCCCGCCCGAGGACCACCCGCTCGGCGAGTGGCGTTCGGCGCTCCACCTGTTCGACTACAACATCGACCACCTGGGGCCCGGGACCCGCGACGAACCCGACTGGCGCATCCCCGACCGCCGCGCCGGCTACCTCAGCCGGGCCGCCGCCGCCCGGGCCGGCCTCTGGGGCAACCACGCCTACGAGGCGTCCTACGCGATGACCTACGACGACTCCGACGGCCGCCCGCTCAGCGGCGAGCACCGCTACACGCTGCACTTCGACCAGCCGCCGCCGGCCGAGGCCTTCTGGTCCGTCACGATGTACGGGCTGCCGGACTACTACCTGGTGGAGAACCCGATCGGGCGCTACTCGATCGGCGACCGCACCCCGGGCCTGGTCTACGGCGAGGACGGCTCGCTCACCCTGACGCTTCAGCACGAGGAACCCGAGGACGGGCCGACGGCGGCCAACTGGCTGCCCACGCCGCCCGGCGAGTTCCGTCCGATCATCCGGCTCTACCAGCCGAAGCAGGCCGTGCTGGACGGCAGCTACCGGGTGCCGCCGATCCGGCGGAGCTGACCGCTCGGGCCGTACCGCTCCGCCCGTCCCCCCCGCCGTCCGGGTGCCTCAGCGCGCGGCCGGGGACGCGCCGCCCGCCGGGGCGGCCGTGGGAGAGCCCGACGGCTGCGAGGACGGCTGCGAGGAGGGCTGCGAGGACGGGTGCGCGGACGGCGAGGAGCTCGGTGAGGAGCTCGGCGAGGAGGAGGGCGAGGACGACGGCGGCACGGAGGAGGGCGAACCCGACGGGGACGGGGACGCCGTCGCCGATCCGGACGGTCGCGGGGTCCCGCTCGGAGTGCCACCGGGCGTTGAGCCGGTCGAACCGCTCGAGCCCGTCGAGCCGGTCGGTGTGGGACCGGGTGTCGTCCCCGGAGCCGCCGTGGCGGTCGGGCCCGGGTCGGCGGGGGAGGAGGCCGAACCGCCCCGGTTGTGCGGGCCGCCCTCCAGGGTGACGACCGCCTGCGAGGGCGGCAGCGCGATCCGGGCGGTCCAGTGCGTCGTGGGGGCGAGGTCCTCGTCCACCGTGACGATCACGGTGATCCGCTGGCCCGGGGCCAGCGTCCCGGAGTCACGGCTGAGCCGGAGCCAGCCGGCGTCCGGCGCGGCACGCCAACGGATCTCGGTGGCACCGGAGTTGGTGAGTGTGAGGACGGTCCGGTTGCCGTACTCGCCGGCCTCGACGGTGAGCAGCCCGGTCGCGGCCGGTGCGGCCTGGCCCGGCCAGGGAGCGGTGACCCGCTCGACCGCGGGGGCGGGGGCGGCGACCAGGGTGGGGCTGCCGATCGGGGTCGCGCCGCGGGCCGGTACCGGTACGGCCGGTCCCTGGAGGGCGAGCCGCGGAATCCCGGGGAACAACGTTTCTGCAGTGCCGGAACCGGACGTGACCGCCCCGGCACCCGCCAACTCCATCCCGGGGACCGCGGACGACTCCGGGCCGGCCGGATCACCCGCCGACGGCCGCGCGTCCGGTGGCAGCTGCCCGCCCGCCCGGCCGGCCTCCTCCACCCGCACCGTGGAGACCGAGGCCGCCGACCCCGACTCGCCGCCGCCGCGGTGCCCCGCCCAGAGCGCGACCACCGGCGCGGCCAGGACGGCGGCCAGCACCCCGGTGGTCACCACCCGCCGGCGGACCGCCAGCGCGCGGCCCGTGTCCGGCGCCCGGTGCCGGGGGAAGCCGCCCTGGTCGAACCGCAGTCCCGGATCCACCGCCGGGGCCCCGGCCGCCCGCCGGGCCCGCCGGGCGGCCCCGGACGCCGTCGGCAGGTAGCCCGCCGCGCTGTCCTCGCCCGCCTCGTGCGTGCCCGTCCCGCCCTCCGCGGCCCCGCCGTCCGCCGCCCCGCCCTCCACCGGTGCGGCCGCGGGCGCGGTCAGCAGCGCCAGCCCGGACAGCCCGGCCGAGCCCTCCGCCGCCTCGTCGCCCACCCGTTCCGCCGTCCCCCGGCAGGTCGGGCAGTCGACCACGTGCTGCACCAGCTCCCGGCGCAGCGCCGGACCGAGTACCCAGTCCCGCCAGGACTCCGCCCCGGCCCCGCCGAGCCGGTCGAGCTCCGGGCAGCTGCCCACCCCGAGCACCAGCAGCGCGGCCCTGGTCCGGGCCACCTCGGCCTCGGCGGCGGCGAGCAGGGCGCGGGTCCGTTCGAACGGCAGCCCCAGGACGGCCGCCGCCTCGTGCGGGGTCAGCCGGTGCCGGACGGACAGCTCCAGCGCCTCGCGCTGCTCGGGATCGGTGCCGGCCGCCTCCGGCCAGGCGAGCGAGGCCAGCTCGCGCCGCCGCCGGGCCGCCTCGGCCTCGGCCGGCTCCGCTCCGGGCTCCCGCCCGGCGCCGTCCGCCAGACGCCGCAGGCAGCAGTACCTGGCCAGTGCGAACAGCCAGGCCCGGACCAGCCCGGGCTCGGCGAGCCGGGCGCCGTGCCGCCGGGCCAGCTCGCGGACCTCGTGCAGGGCGGCGGCGGCCGCGTCGTGCTCGCACAGCACCGAGAGGCAGTAGGTGAACAGGCCGTCCACCTGCCGGTCGTACGCCGCGAGCACGGCGGCCGGCGGTGCTTCAGTACGCGTTGTCACCCGTCCGACGGTAGAGACGGCGGGCGGTGGGCCCCGAGCGTTCGCCGCGTATGTACTTCTTTCGGGTAACAACATCGTCCATCTGTGTGGACGCCGCCCGGCCCCGGCCCGTGCATCCGCCCGCCCCGGCCCGTGTACCCCCCGGCCCCGGCCCGTGCACCCCGCCGGGCGGAGCGCCTGCGAGGGGCCCGCGCCCCGCGCTCGTCCGGCGGTGTCAGACCCAGGCGCTACGGTGGCCGCATGGCTGCCCGTACCAAGACCACCGCCAAGCCGCGCCCGGCGTACCGCTGCACCGAGTGCGGCAACCAGCTGCCCAAGTGGGTCGGCCGCTGCCCGGAGTGCAACGCCTGGGGCACGGTCGAGGAGTACGGCGCGGTGCCGATCCGGACGACCGCCGCCGGCCCGGTCAGCGCGCCCGCCCGCCCGATCGCCCAGGTCGACGGCCAGGTCGCGACGGCGCGTTCGACGGGCGTTCCGGAGCTGGACAGGGTGCTCGGCGGCGGGCTGGTCCCGGGCGCGGTGGTCCTGTTGGCGGGCGAGCCCGGCGTCGGCAAGTCCACCCTGCTGCTGGACGTCGCGGCCAAGGCGGCCTCCGACCAGCACCGCACCCTCTACGTCACGGGCGAGGAGTCGGCCGGCCAGGTGCGGCTGCGGGCGGACCGCATCAACGCCCTCTCCGACCACCTCTACCTCGCCGCCGAGTCCGACCTCGGCGCCGTGCTCGGGCACGTCGAGGCGGTCAACCCCGGCCTGCTGATCCTGGACTCGGTGCAGACCATCGCCTCCGCCGAGCTGGACGGCGCCCCCGGCGGCCCGGCCCAGGTCCGCGAGGTGGCGGGCGCGCTGATCCGGGCGTCCAAGGAGCGCGGCATGGCCACGCTGCTGGTCGGCCACGTCACCAAGGACGGCCAGATCGCGGGCCCGCGCCTGCTGGAGCACCTGGTGGACGTCGTGCTCAGCTTCGAGGGGGACCGCCACGCCCGGCTGCGGCTCATCCGCGGGGTCAAGAACCGCTACGGCGCGACGGACGAGGTCGGCTGCTTCGAGCTGCACGACGAGGGCATCGCCGGTCTGGCGGATCCGTCCGGCCTCTTCCTGACCAGGCGTGACAAGCCCGTCCCGGGCACCTGCCTCACCGTCACGCTGGAGGGCAAGCGGCCGCTGGTCGCGGAGGTGCAGGCGCTGATGGTGGATTCGCAGATCCCGTCGCCGCGGCGCACCACCTCGGGCCTGGAGTCGCCGCGGATCGCGATGATCCTGGCGGTGGTCGAGCGGCACGGCGGGGTGAAGCTCGGCAAGCAGGACATCTACACCGCGACGGTGGGCGGGGTGAAGCTGAGCGAGCCGTCCGCCGACCTCGCGGTCGCGCTCGCGGTGGCCAGCTCCTCCTCCGACACCCCGCTGCCCAGCAACCTGGTGGCGATCGGCGAGGTCGGCCTGGCGGGCGAGGTGCGGCGGGTGACGGGTGTGCAGCGGCGGCTCGCCGAGGCGCACCGGCTGGGCTTCACGCACGCCCTCGTGCCGCCGGACCCGGGCAAGGTGCCGCCGGGCATGAAGGTGGTGGAGGTGGCCGACATCGGCGAGGCGCTGCGGGCGATCCCGGGCCGCCGCCGGGCCGCCGCCAAGCCCCGTGGTGAGGCACCGTCGGCGCCGCCGGCCCCCCGTTCGGCCCGGGTCGTCGCCGATCCGGAGGAGCTGATGGACGGCTGGGAGCCGCTCGACTCCGACGAACTGCGCTGACCCAAGCCCTGTCGATGCCGCACGCAGTTAGACTTTCCCCAGTCTCATTGGCCAGTAGGCAGTACCGAGCGGTACTGAGCGACAGAGCAACAGACCGCGGACCGGCGCACGGCGCGAGGCGCGCGGCACGGGGTCGACCGGAGGAGTCACGTGGCAGCCAGCGACCGGGGGGCGGACAAGGCCTCCCGTGAGGAGGCCCTGCTGCGGGCCTCCCTCACCGCCATCGCGCCCGGCACGGGGCTGCGCGACGGCCTGGAGCGGGTGCTCCGGGCCAACACCGGCGGCCTGATCGTGCTCGGTTTCGACAAGACGGTCGAGTCGATCTGCACCGGTGGTTTCGTCCTGGACGTGGAGTTCACCGCCACCCGCCTGCGCGAGCTGTGCAAGCTCGACGGCGCGGTGGTGCTGGACAAGGACATCACCAAGATCGTCCGGGCCGGCGTGCACCTGATGCCGGACTCCACCATCCCCACCGACGAGACCGGCACCCGCCACCGCACCGCCGAGCGCGTCAACCGGCAGACCGGCTTCCCGGTGGTGGCGGTCTCACACTCGATGCGGCTGATCGCGATGTACGTGAACGGCACCCGCCGGGTGCTGGAGGACTCGACCACCGTCCTGTCCCGCGCGAACCAGGCGCTGGCCACCCTGGAGCGCTACAAGCTGCGCCTGGACGAGGTCGCCGGCACGCTCTCCGCGCTGGAGATCGAGGACCTGGTGACGGTCCGGGACGTCACCGCCGTCGCCCAGCGGCTGGAGATGGTCCGGCTGATCGCCACCGAGATCGCCGGCTACGTGCTGGAGCTCGGCATCGACGGCCGTCTGCTCTCGCTCCAGCTGGACGAGCTGATCGCGGGCGTGGAGCCGGAGCGGGAGCTGGTCGCCCGGGACTACTTCCCGGAGCGCGCCGCCAAGAAGGGCCGCACGGTCAACGAGGTGCTGGCCGATCTGGAGGCGCTCACCCACGCCGAACTGCTGGACCTCCAGACGGTCGCCAAGGCGCTCGGCTACTCGGGCTCCCCGGAGTCGCTGGACTCCGCGGTCTCGCCGCGCGGCTACCGGCTGCTGGCGAAGATCCCGCGTCTGCCCAACACGGTGATAGAGCGCCTGGTCGAGCACTTCGGCGGTCTGCAGAAGCTGCTCGCCGCCAGCATCGACGACCTGCAGACGGTCGAGGGCGTCGGCGAGACCCGGGCCCGCTCGGTCCGGGAGGGCCTGTCCCGCCTTGCCGAATCGTCCATCCTGGAACGCTACGTCTGACCGGGGGCGCCCGTCTCGCGGCGCCTCCGCCCGGGCCCCCGGAGAGCAGGTCTCCCGGGGGCCTTCGCACGTCCCGCCGCGCCCCGCCGCCGAACGCCGAAGCCCCCACCGCCGGAACCGGTCCGGCGGTGGGGGCTTCGCGTGGAGCCGAGGGTGCCTCAGCTCTCCAGGCGGATCGAGGAGCGCGCCGAGACCTGCCCGCCGGAGAGTCCGGTGAGGTCGGCGACCACCAGGTAGGTGCCGGCGGCCGGGGCCGTCGCGTCCGCGGTGGCGCACTGCGGCTTGCTGCGGCTGCGGTCCCAGGTGAAGGTCTCGGTCATGCCGTTGTTGGCCGGGATCTGCACCCAGGCGCTGCCGCGGTCGCTCGGGCAGTCGCCGGAGGACCAGATCCGGTCGCCGTTGCTGGCGGTCACGGTGATCGCGGAGGCAGTCCGGCCCAGGTCCACCCGGCAGTTGGTGCCGGAGGCGTTCTTCACGGTGAGCGAGAGCCGGGGCTTGTCCTTGGGCTGGTACGAGTTCTGGGCGCCGGTCAGCTCCAGGGTGACCTGGGAGGAGACGCAGACCGGCAGGGCCATCACCTCGGCCGTGTTCACCGCAGGGGCGCCGCCCGAGCCGCCCGACCCGCCCGCGGCACCCGCGCCGCCGGTGCCGCCCGAGGCACCCGGACCACCCGTCCCGCCGGAGGCACCGCCCGCGGCCGCGCCACCGCCCGATCCGCCCGTGGCGGGGGCCGGGTTGGGGGCTCCGCCGGTGCCGCCGGTGCTGAGGCTGACCTCGCCGCCGCCGGAGCCGGCCACCGGGCCGCCGCTCTGGCTGCCGCCACCGCCGCTGCCGCCGCCGGGGCGGGCCGCCGGGCCGCTGGGCGAGGCTCCGGGCGTGATGGCCTGGGCGGGGGTCTGGGACTGGGACGGAACGGCCTGGGCGGCCTTGCTCTGTGATCCGCCGTCACCGCCCTGATCGGTCATCAGCCAGGCGATCAGGGAGACGACCGCCGCGACGGCGGCGAGCATGACGAGGCGCCGGCGCCAGTAGATCGAGGCCGGCAGAGGTCCCACGGGTTGACGCAGAGAGGGCACGCCCAAACTCTACGAGACTGTGTGTGGCGATTGACTCACCAACACTGCACAGTCGCCCCTTCCTTCACATGATCCGCCATTTGCGCCGTTCGAGGGAGCCCCGAAGCGGTGATTTCCCCGCGGTTCACCGAATTGTCCGGAGCCTCGACCTCCGCTTCGGCCGGGGCCGCCGGGCATGGGAGGATCGAAGGGCCATGGCTGCCATCACCCCCGTTCCCGTTGCTCCGACCGGCTCCGCACCGGAGGCCGTCCGGTTGCCGATGCCCCTGCCGCTCTTCCACGCGACCGTCCTCGACTGGTACGAGGCCGGAAAGCGCGACCTGCCCTGGCGGACGCCCGACGCGACGCCCTGGGCGGTCATGGTGAGCGAGTTCATGCTCCAGCAGACCCCCGTGAAGCGCGTACTGCCCGCCTGGGAGGCCTGGCTGACCCGCTGGCCCACCCCGGCGGCCCTCGCGGCCGACGCGCCCGGCGAGGCGGTCCGGATGTGGGGCCGGCTCGGCTACCCGCGCCGCGCGCTGCGGCTGCACGCGGCCGCGGTGGCGATCACCGAGGAGCACGGCGGCGAGGTGCCGGACGACCACGCGACGCTGCTCTCGCTGCCCGGAGTGGGGGAGTACACCGCCGCCGCGGTCGCCTCCTTCGCCTTCCGCCAGCGGCACGTGGTGCTGGACACCAACGTCCGCCGGGTGTTCGCCCGCGCCGTCACCGGCGTCGAGTACCCGGCCCAGGCCACCACGGCCGCCGAGCGCCGTACGGCGACCGCGCTGCTGCCCGACGACGCCGAGACGGCGGCCACCTGGGCGGTCGGCGTGATGGAGCTGGGCGCGTTGGTCTGCACCGCACGCGGCCCGGAGTGCGGGGACTGCCCGCTGTTCGCCCACTGCGCCTGGCAGCGGGCCGGCCGCCCGCCGTACGAGGGCCCGGCCCGGCGCGGCCAGACCTACGAGGGGACGGACCGGCAGGTGCGCGGCAAGCTGCTCGCGGTGCTGCGGGAGGCGCACGGCGCGGTGCCGCAGGCGCGGTTGGACGAGGTCTGGCCCGACGCGGTGCAGCGGGCCCGGGCGCTGGACGGACTGGTCGCGGACGGCCTGGTCGAGCCGGTCGAGCAGGGCGTCTACCGGCTGCCCCAGTAGCCGACGCCTCCGCGCTACGGCCCGGCCCGCCCGTTCGCGCTCCCGGTGTCCGAAGGCGCCCGCGGGACACCCCGGGGCACCTGGTGCCCCCGGGCCCGCGGGGACGCGGGGACGCACGAAGGCGCCCCCGGAGCACGGATCCGGGGGCGCCTTCGGCACGTCGGGCGGATCAGATGGCCGCCGCCTCCAGCGAGGCCTCGGCCGCCTTGTCCTCCTTGCCGGTGCCGACGCCGCGCAGCGGCACCTCGCGCAGGAACACCGCGGCGGCGATGGCGATCACGGCCGCCGCCGCGCCCCACAGGAAGACGGTGTGCAGGCCGTTGGACACCGCGTGGTGGTAGGCGTCCTGGATGGTGTCGGGGAGCTTGCGCAGGGCGGCCGGGCTCATCTGGCCCGGGTCCTTCACCCCGCCGCCGCCCGCGGTGGCCTGCTCGCCGAGCCGCTCCTTCATGGTCTCGGTGACCCGGTTGTTGAACAGCGCGCCGAAGAGCGCGACGCCGAAGGAGCCGCCGATGGTGCGGAACAGGGTGGCGGTGGAGCTGGCCACGCCCATGTCCTTGAGCTCGACGCTGTTCTGCGCGACGAGCATGGTGATCTGCATCAGGAAGCCCATGCCGGCGCCGAGCACGACCATCCAGCAGGCGGAGGTGAAGCTGCTGGTCCCGGTGCCCATGGTGGAGAGCAGCACCATGCCGCCGGTCATCACGACGGTGCCGATGATCGGGTAGATCCGGTACTTGCCGGTCTTGGTGACGGCCTGGCCGACCACCAGCGAGACGACCAGCATGCCGAACATCATCGGCATCAGCAGCAGCCCGGAGTTGGTGGCCGAGGCGCCCTGGACGATCTGCTGGTAGAGCGGCAGGAAGACGGTCGAGCCGAACATCACGAAGCCGACGATGAAGCCGATGATCGAGACCAGGGTGAAGTTGAGGTTCTTGAACAGGCTCAGCGGCAGCATCGGCTCCTGCACCCGCTGCTCGACGTAGCAGAAGGCGATCAGCGAGGCGGCGGAGAGCGCGGCCAGACCGAGGATCTGCTTGGAGCCCCAGGCGTACTGCTGGCCGCCCCAGGTGGTGATCAGGGTGAGCGAGACGATGCCGGTGGTGAGCAGCAGGGCGCCCAGGTAGTCGATCCGGGCCGTGTTGCGGACCTTCGGGAGCTTCAGGGTGGCGACGACCACGGCGAGCGCGACCACGCCGAGCGGCAGGTTGATGTAGAAGGTCCAGTGCCAGCTGAGGTGGTCGGTGATGAAGCCGCCGATCAGCGGGCCGCCGATGGTGGCGAGGGCCATCACCGCGGCGAACATGCCCTGGTACTTGCCGCGGTCGCGCGGCGGGACCAGCGCGCCCATGATCGACATGACGCCGACCATCAGACCGCCGGCGCCCAGGCCCTGGAGGGCGCGGAAGCCGATCAGCTCGTTCATGTTCTGCGAGAGGCCGGACAGCGCCGAGCCCACCAGGAAGATCACGATCGAGGTGAGGAAGGTGCCCTTGCGGCCGTAGAGGTCGCCGAGCTTGCCCCAGATCGGGGTGGAGGCGGCGGTGGCCAGGGTGTAGGAGGTGACGACCCAGGACAGGTGCTCGGCGCCGCCGAGGTCACCGACGATCGTCGGCATCGCGGTGCCGACGATCAGGTTGTCGAGCATGGCCAGCAGCATGGTGACGACCAGGCCGACCATCACGAGGCGGATCTCGCGGGGCGACCGCGGCTGTTCCTCCTCGGCCGTCTGCTCCTCCGGTGCCGGCCCGGCGGTCTTGGACTGTGACATGAGGTGGTGTCTCCCGGGGGTGTCGCGGACGAGCGGAGGCCGTGCGTGCCTGCTGGCTGACTACTTACTTGTCGCCCGGCTAGTTTGGTGTACCGTCGGCACGGTAAGTTGTGTACTAGCCGGCCGTCAAGCCAGTTTCCCGAGCGGCCGTCCGGGCAGGGAGAATGGGCCCGGGGCGGACGCCACCGGGGTCCGCAGCAGTCACCGACGCAGTCATGAGGCAGGCCATGGGCACTCCGCACAGCCCCCGCAGCGACACCCGGGCTCGCATCATCGAGGTGTCGTTGGAGCTCTTCTCCGAGCAGGGCTACGAGCAGACCTCACTGCGCGAGATCGCCGACCGCCTCGGCGTCACCAAGGCCGCGCTCTACTACCACTTCAAGACCAAGGACGACATCGTCCTCGGCATCGTCGAGCGGATGGCCGCGCCGATCGACGAGACCATCGCGTGGGGCCGCGAGCAGTCCTGGAGCCCGGAGATGCGGGACGAGCTGATCCGCCGCTTCGCGGACGGGATGGCCGAGCGGGCGCCGCTGCTGCGCTTCTTCCACGAGAACCAGCCCGCGCTGCGCGAGTCCCCGGCCGGGCTGGCGTTCCGGGACCGCATGATCACCATGATCCAGCTGGTGCACGGGCCGGACGCCGACTTCCAGGACCGGCTGCGCGCCGCGATGTCCCTGTTCACCGTCCACTCGTCGCTGTTCCTGCTCAAGCAGGACGACTCCGAGTGTGGCCGGACCGACAACGTCTGGGGCGAGACCTCACAGGTCGCGGCCACCCTGGAGGACGCGATCGCGGCGGCCCGGGTGGTCGCCCTGGAGATCGGCGGCCGGATCAGCCACCCCGCCCCCGCGCGCCCCTGACCGTCCGCCCCGTCCGCCCCCGGGCGGACAGGGCGCGGACCCGGGGTCAGAAGTCGGTGACGCCGTGCCCCGCGAGGTACGCGATCGGGTTGACCACCGCGCCGTAGTGGTTGCTGGTGCGGATCTCGAAGTGCAGGTGGGGCCCGGTCGAGTTGCCGGTGCTCCCGGAGCGCCCGATCCGCTCGCCGGCCGACACCCTGTCGCCCGCCGAGACGGCGAGCGAGGACATGTGCGCGTACTGCGCGTAGCGCCCGTCCGCCAGCCGCAGCACGACCTCCTTGCCGTACGCGCCGTCCCAACCGGCCGACACCACGGTCGCGTTGCCGACCGCCAGCAGCGGGGTGCCCGGGGCGACCGCGAAGTCCACCCCGGTGTGGTACCCGGCGGCGTACTCGGCGTTGGCCTTCCCGTACGGGTTGCTGGTCCGTGCACCGGGGGCGGGCGCCGACCACTCGGGCGCGGGCGCCGGGGCGGGTGCGGGTGCCGTGGCCGGGGCGGGCTCGGCGGCGGGTGCCGGGGCGGGGGCCGGGTCCGCGGGCGCTGCGGCGGCGGCCGGCGGCTCGGTCGGCAGCAGGTTGGCGGCCACCGCGACGGAATCCTGCGCCGAGTCCCCGCCGCCGGGGAGCCGGTAGGAGCTCGGCCCCGACACCTGGACGATCCCGGGGCTGGGCACCGCGGCCTGCGGTGCCGTGAAGGCCGAGCTGCCCGGGGTGGTGGGCCGGACGGTGTGCGCCGAGGCGCTGCCGGGGGCGGCCACCAGCAGCCCGCCGGCGAGCAGGGCGGCGACCACGCCCGCCGAGGCCACCGCGTGGTCCCGGTCGGCGCGCTGACGGCTGCCCGGCAGGGTGGCGTGACGGGGCGTGGCGAGCGCGCGCAGCGGTGCGGCGGCGTGGGTGCGGACGGCGTGGCCGAGCCGGGGCTGCCAGGCCGCGGCCTGGGCGGCGGCGCGGGCGGCGAGCCGGCGCAGCGCGGGCCCCACGGGCGGGACAGAGGACATCGGTTGCCGTACCTCACGGTCGTACGAGGGCAGCACGGAAGGACCCGTTCGGGGTGTGCTGCGCGGGGACCACTCAGGTGTAACCGTCACCGGGCGCAGCCCCAAACGGTGTGACGTACTACGGCGGGTAGTCGGCGTCGCGCCCGGGATCCGGTCCGGCGGAGCGACGATCACGGGGTCGGATCGACCACCACCGGTCCGCGGCGGCCGCCGGGCCCGCCGGGCCGCCTACTACCGCCGCTCGTACCCCCTCCGGCCCCTGTGACCAGTCCCACGCCGCAGCGGGGTTTGTGCCGGCCCCGGGGCCTTTCGCGGTCCGCGCCGCTGACCTGACGGGCCCGCTGCGGGACCATCGACGCATGTATGGCAACAGGAGCGAAGACCCCGACGGCAGTGACCGCCCGAGCCTCCCGGACCGCCGCTTCGCCGCCCTGCGGGGCTGCGAGCGGATCCTGTCCGGCGCCCGGCCGCAGAGCATGCGCGAACGCCTCGCCGCCCTCGCGGCCGCGGACGGCGGCCTGGACCACCGGCCGGACCAGTACGGCGACGGCGTGGTCCGCACCCTGGAGCGCCGGGTCGCCGACCTGCTGGGCACCGAGGACGCGGCCTTCTTCCCCACCGGCACGATGGCCCAGCAGGTCGCCTTGCGGATCCACGCCGAGGCCGCCGGGCTGCGCACCGTCGCGACGCACCCGCTGGCCCACACCGACCGGGCCGAGCGGCAGGCGCTCGGGGTGCTGACCGGACTGCGCAGCGTCTGGCCGACCATCGCGCCCCGCCAGCCCACCGCCGCCGAGCTGCGCGCCTTCGACGAGCCGTACGCCGCGCTCAGCCTCGAGCTGCCGTTGCGCGAGGCCGGGTTCGTGCTGCCCGACTGGGCGGAGCTGACGGCGCTGGCGGAGGTGGTCCGGGCGGAGCACGGCGCGGCGCTGCACGTGGACGGCGCCCGGATCTGGGAGTCGGTGCGGCACCTGGGCCACTCGTTGCCGGAGATCGCCGGGCTGGCCGACTCGGTCTACGTCTCCTTCTACAAGACGCTCGGCGGGGTCAGCGGCGCCGCGCTGGCCGGCGCCGCGGGCTTCGTCCGCACCGCCCGGGCCTGGCGGCACCGGTACGGCGGCCAGGTCTACCAGCAGTGGCCGGCGGTGCTGGCCGCGCTGGCCGGGCTGGACGACGAACTCCCGCGGCTGGACCGGTACGTGGCCCACGCCCGGACGGTCGCCGCGGCGCTGGCCGCCGCCTTCGCCGCGGTCCCGGGCGCCCGGGTGCACCCGGCCCCGCCGCACACCCACCAGTTCCAGCTCTGGTTGCCGTACCGCGCCGAGGAGTTGGAGGAGGCCACGCTGGGGCTGGCCGAGGACACCGGGACCGGGCTGTTCGGCGGCTGGCGCGAGCGCGACCTGCCGGGGCTGTCGATGACGGAGGTCACGGTGGCCGCGGCCGCGCTCGACTGGACGGCCGCCGAGGTCGCCGGGGCGGCCGCCGCCTTCCTCGACCGGCTGCCGGCCGGCGGCAAGGTCGGGTAGCGGCGGGGCCCGGTGCAAGGACGACCGGCCCGCCCCCGCGCAGTGCGGGGACGGGCCGGCCGAGGTGTGTTCAGATGCGCCTGGTCACAGGCTGATCGCTACTGCTCGATCGATCAGTTGTCGACCGGACGGACCCGGATCCAGGTCTCCAGGTAGTTCGAGGACTCGTTCTCGACCTCGATGCTGGTGCCCGTCTTCGGGACGTCCACGCCGCTGTACGGGTTGTCCTTGGACCACCAGGACTTCAGGTCCGAGAACTCGTCGACGCCCTTGGACTTCGGGATCGTGGTCTCGACGCCGGCCTTGTGCAGGGTCAGCGCCGGAACCTTGCGGGAACCGAAGGTGGAGTCGAAGCCCTGCATGCGCGGACGCATCAGGGTGCCGTCCGACCACTTCATGGTGGCCGGGTGCGAGTCGACCGGCAGGACCAGGCCGTGGCCCGGGTGGGCGCTCACGTTGTTGTCGGTCTGCGACTCGTCCCAGTACCAGATCAGCAGGCCGGGCTGGTACGCGTAGTGCTCGACCCAGCTCGGCTTGTCGGCGAAGCCGAAGTTGTACGGGCCGGTCTTCAGGGTCTGGTCGAACGAGACGTACTGCTTGTTCTCGGCGATGTAGTACTGCGCGTAGTCCTTGGTGTACGAGCCGCCGAAGCGGGTGAAGCCGGCGGACGTCCAGCCGTTGTCACCCTTCTCGACGTCGTCACTGAAGACGGTGGCGCCGTCCGCGGTCACCGAGATGTCGTCCACCGCGAAGCCGCGGTAGTGCAGGCCGCCGTCGGTGGTGTTGTGGTAGCGGAACTGGACCTTCTGGCCGGCGTAGGCGTCCAGGTTGAAGGACAGGTCGCCCCACGTGGCGGCGAGGCCGTTGACGGCCGGGCGGCCGTTCTCCTTCGGCAGCGCGGCGCCGTTCCAGGTGCCGTCCACGACGGTCCAGGTCTTGCCACCGTCGGTGGAGACCTCGCCGAACGCGTAGTCGAAGTCCGGCTCCAGCTCGTACCAGGCCTTGGCGTTGATGCTGGCCTTGGTCTTGCCGGTCAGGTCGACCTCGCGGGTCAGCGTGACGTTCAGGTTGTCGGCGCTGCCGCTCCACCACTCCGACGTGCCGGCGAACGGCTTGTTGATGTCGGTGGTGATGCTCTTCTTCGGCAGGTCGACGACCAGGGCCTGCGGGAGGGCGCTGTTGTACTCGACCGGACCGATGTGGTGGGTCGACTCCTTGCCCGCGGTGGCCTTGTCGTACTTCAGCCAGCCGAGCTGCAGCTTGCTCCAGGCGTCGAGGTCGTTCGGCATGTCGCCGATCGCGTCCTTGCCCTCGCCCAGCCAGGAACCGGAGGACATCAGCGACCAGAAGCCGACCGAGTTGTCGATGCCCTTGCCGGCGGTGTCGTACAGGTCCGGCAGACCGAGGTCGTGGCCGTACTCGTGGGCGAAGACGCCGAGGCCGCCGTTCTCGGGCTGCATCGTGTAGTCGCCGATCCAGAGACCGGAGCTGCCGACCTGGACGCCACCGAGCTTGTTGCCCTCGGGGCCGGCCTGGCCGGTCAGGTTGCCGTAGACGTACGAGCGGTGCGCCCACAGGGCCTTGCTGCCCTGCTTGCCGCCACCGGCCGACTTGTCCTCGCCGGCGTGCACGATCTGGAAGTGGTCGATGTACCCGTCGGGCTGGTTGAAGTTCCCGTCGTGGTGCGACCCGTAGCGGTCCCACTGGTCGTACTGGGCCAGCGTCGCCTTGATCTGGGCGTCGGTCTGACCCTTGGCCAGCTGGTCCTTGTACCAGATGTCCACGGCGTCGCGGATCAGGTCCTGCGCGCTGGCGCAGACGTTGGAGCCGCAGTAGTCGGACCCGTAGCGGGCCTCGTTCCACGGAACGCGCACCCAGTCCGAGACCACGCCGTCGACCGAGTAGCGGCCCGAGGACTGCTTCTCGTAGAAGGTCTTCAGCGAGGGCTTGTCCTTGCTGAAGTACAGGTCCTGGTAGTGCTGCTGGTTGTAGTCGGCCTGCCAGGCGGTCGAGTTGTTGGTGGCGCGGTCCGGCTGCGCGATCTCGTTGTGCTTCGGGCCGGGCTCACCCCCGTACTTGACCTTGCCGTCCGCCGTCTTGGTGGTGTTGTCCACCTGGTCGCCGAAGTCGACCAGGATGGTGAAGATCTTGTCCGTGCGCTCGCGGGCGAGCTCCACGTACTTGTCCTTGCCCAGCTTCACGCTGGTGCTGCCGTTGTGCTCCTCGACCTTCGCGGTGCCGGCGAGCAGCTGCTCGGTGGCGGCCTTCTGCTCGGCCTCCACCTTCCCGGTCAGCGGGCCGGGAAAGTTGTGCTCAGTGCTCTGGACGGCCTCGGCCGGGTCCTTCGGCACGGGGGCCGAACCGGCGGCGACGGCGGTGCCCGGGAACATGCCCGCGCCAAGCGTGACTATGACCGCCGCGGCCGTGGCCACCGCAGCGGTTCTCCTGGTGTGCTTCAACGTTGTGACGTCCTCCCCGACCGGGGCCAGCTCTTGGCCAAAGCCCGGCAAACCAAAATGAAAGACAGGTGGACGTCATTTGATACAAGCGTGGACGGAAAAGATAGACCTTGACCCTGACATGGTCACGGCGCTATGCTCCGCGACTTCCCATCAGCTGACCATATGTCAACCGTATGCTCGTTAAAGCTTACTGAGAAATGGGACGCATCCGTACCATCCCGCCCCGAAGCCGCAGATTCCGGTCAGCCGGAACCCGCGGCCCGCGGGCCCGGAACGCACCGAGCCCCCGGCGCGGACGCCGGGGGCTCGGTGGCTGTGAAGTTGTCTGTTAAATGTTGCTACTTCGTCAGGTCCGGACCGGACGAGGCAACCGCGGCCGGGGTGTCCGCGACGGCCGACTTCTCCTCCCCGCGGAAGGTGAACTTGGCGTCCTTGCCCTCGCCCTCGACGTCCACGACGACGATGTGGCCGGCCCGCAGCTCGCCGAAGAGGATCTTCTCGGAGAGGTGGTCCTCGATCTCGCGCTGGATGGTGCGGCGCAGCGGACGGGCTCCGAGGATCGGGTCGTAGCCGCGCTTGGCCAGCAGCTTCTTGGCCTCGACACCGAGCTCCAGGCCCATGTCCTTGTCCTTGAGCCGCTCGTCCACCTTGGCGATCATCAGGTCGACGATCTGGATGATGTCGTCCTCGGACAGCTGGTGGAACACCACGATGTCGTCGACGCGGTTCAGGAACTCGGGGCGGAAGTGCTGCTTGAGCTCCTCGCCGACCTTCGCCTTCATCCGCTCGTACCCGGTCTGGGTGTCACCCGTGGCCGCGAAGCCCAGGTTGAAGCCCTTGGAGATGTCCCGGGTGCCGAGGTTGGTCGTCATGATGATGACGGTGTTCTTGAAGTCGACCACGCGGCCCTGGGAGTCGGTCAGGCGACCGTCCTCCAGGATCTGCAGCAGCGAGTTGAAGATGTCCGGGTGGGCCTTCTCGACCTCGTCGAAGAGGACGACCGAGAACGGCTTGCGGCGGACCTTCTCGGTCAGCTGGCCGCCCTCCTCGTAGCCCACGTAGCCGGGGGGCGAACCGAAGAGCCGGGAGACGGTGTGCTTCTCGGAGAACTCGGACATGTCGAGCGCGATCAGCGCGTCCTCGTCGCCGAAGAGGAACTCGGCGAGCGTCTTGGACAGCTCGGTCTTACCGACGCCGGACGGGCCGGCGAAGATGAACGAGCCGCCGGGACGCTTCGGGTCCTTGAGGCCCGCACGGGTGCGCCGGATGGCCTGGGAGAGCGCCTTGATGGCGTCCTTCTGGCCGATGACGCGCTTGTGCAGCTCGTCCTCCATGCGCAGCAGGCGCGAGGTCTCCTCCTCGGTCAGCTTGAAGACCGGGATGCCGGTGGCGGTGGCCAGGACCTCGGCGATGAGCTCCTCGTTCACCTCCGCGACGACGTCCATGTCGCCGGCCTTCCACTCCTTCTCGCGCTTGGCCTTGGCCTGCAGGAGCTGCTTCTCGTCGTCGCGCAGGGACGCGGCCTTCTCGAAGTCCTGCGCGTCGATCGCGCTCTCCTTCTCGCGGCGCACGTCGGCGATCTTCTCGTCGAACTCGCGCAGGTCCGGCGGCGCGGTCATCCGGCGGATGCGCATCCGGGAACCGGCCTCGTCGATCAGGTCGATCGCCTTGTCCGGCAGGAAGCGGTCCGAGATGTAGCGGTCGGCCAGGGTGGCGGCGGCGACCAGCGCGGCGTCCGTGATGGAGACCCGGTGGTGGGCCTCGTAGCGGTCGCGCAGACCCTTGAGGATCTCGATGGTGTGCGGCAGCGACGGCTCGGCGACCTGGATCGGCTGGAAGCGGCGCTCCAGCGCGGCGTCCTTCTCCAGGTGCTTGCGGTACTCGTCCAGGGTGGTGGCACCGATGGTCTGCAGCTCGCCGCGGGCCAGCATCGGCTTGAGGATGCTGGCGGCGTCGATGGCGCCCTCGGCGGCGCCCGCGCCGACCAGGGTGTGCAGCTCGTCGATGAACAGGATGATGTCGCCGCGGGTGCGGATCTCCTTGAGCACCTTCTTCAGGCGCTCCTCGAAGTCACCGCGGTAGCGCGAGCCGGCCACCAGCGCGCCCAGGTCCAGCGTGTAGAGCTGCTTGTCCTTGAGCGTCTCGGGGACCTCGCCCTTGACGATGGCCTGCGCCAGGCCCTCGACGACGGCGGTCTTGCCGACGCCGGGCTCGCCGATCAGGACGGGGTTGTTCTTGGTGCGGCGGGACAGCACCTGCATGACCCGCTCGATCTCCTTCTCGCGCCCGATCACCGGGTCGAGCTTGGCCTCGCGGGCGGCCTGGGTGAGGTTGCGGCCGAACTGGTCCAGGACCAGCGAGGTCGACGGGGTGCCCTCGGCGGGCCCGCCGGCCGTGGCCGACTCCTTGCCGCCGCTCGTCTGGTAACCGGAGAGCAGCTGGATGACCTGCTGGCGCACCCGGTTGAGGTCGGCACCCAGCTTGACCAGGACCTGGGCGGCGACGCCCTCGCCCTCGCGGATCAGGCCGAGCAGGATGTGCTCGGTGCCGATGTAGTTGTGGCCGAGCTGCAGGGCCTCCCGGAGCGACAGCTCCAGGACCTTCTTCGCCCGGGGGGTGAAGGGAATGTGACCGGACGGGGCCTGCTGGCCCTGGCCGATGATCTCCTCGACCTGCTGGCGAACGGCCTCAAGAGAAATCCCGAGGCTCTCCAGGGCCTTGGCGGCGACGCCCTCGCCCTCGTGGATCAGACCCAGGAGGATGTGCTCGGTGCCGATGTAGTTGTGGTTGAGCATCCGGGCTTCTTCCTGAGCCAGGACGACAACCCGCCGCGCGCGGTCGGTGAACCTCTCGAACATCGTTTATCGCTCCTCAGAGCGGTCGGGCAGTTCGGGGTCGGTCCCCGCCCTGTCCTTCCGCATGCTAGTCCCGCTCAGCGGCGCGGCCCACGGATTCACTCCCCGGTACGGGAGCGAGATGCTGCGCGACCAGCCGACACCAATCCCAACCTGATGTTGGGAAACGGTGTTCCCACAGGTGGCCCGGATGCACCGGATACCGCTACGCCATCGGCGAACAAGAGCCGCCGGGGCGGAGCCGGACCGTCCCCGGCCGGTCGCACATACTGCCCCTGGACGGGTCGGAGAACCCGTCCACCTGCATTCATACCCGGTATCGGGGCGGTTCTCGCGCAGTTTCCGCGGTGGCGGTGTTCGCCTGGCGAGAAGTCGGGCCGCGGTGACGGTGGTTCAGTGCCCGCCGCGTCGACCGGTACGCCATCGGTGGTGTCGGCGTTACCGCTTCGCTCCTACAGCGTTGCACAGCTCGTGATTGTTCCGCCGCCCCGGCCCACGCCCCGGACGCCCCCCGGCGCCGGTGGCGCGCAGGCCCTCCGGGCGCGCGCCGCGGGGCGCGGAGGAGATTCCTCCGCGCCCCGCGCGTGTGTCGTCGGCGCCGTGCGCGGCCGCCGGGGCCCCGCACCCGCTCCGGCGTGCCGGCGGCGCCGGGATCAGGAGGCGTTGGCCTTGTCGTAGGCCTCGCGGACCGTGCTCGGCACCCGGCCGCGGTCGTTGACCTCCATGCCCTGCTCCTTGGCCCACGCGCGGATCTTCGCGGTGTCGGGCGCACCCCCGCCGGTGGGGCGCGGCGCCGTGCCGCGGCCCGGGCGACGTGCCCCGGCGAGCCGGCCGCTCTGCTTGCGGCCCTTCTCGACGTACGGCGCCAGCAGACCGCGGAGCTTGTCCGCGTTGGCGCTCTTCAGGTCGATCTCGTAGGCAACGCCGTCGAGCGCGAACGTCACCGTCTCGTCCGCCGAACCGCCGTCGAGATCGTCTTCAAGAATGACCTGCACCCTCTGTGCCACGGGCTTCCCTTTCCGCTAAACGACCCATTGCCTAAGGAAAGGAAAGCGCCTTTCTCCGGAAAACACAAACCCTTGACCGGCGCGGAGCCGCTCAGAGGTGGAGCAGCATGCGTGAGTTGCCCAGTGTGTTGGGCTTCACGCGCTCGAGGTCAAGGAACTCCGCGACACCTTCATCGTACGAGCGGAGAAGTTCTTCATAGACATCCGTAGCGATCGCCGCCGGGTCTGTCGTACCATCATCGGTTTCCTGAACCTCGCCGATCTCGACGAAACCGTGTTTCGCGAAGAAGGGGACCTCGAACGTCAAGCAGAAAATCCGACGGACGCCGAGCCAGCGGGCGGTCTGCACCAGCTTCTCCAACAGCAGGTGTCCGACCCCGAAGCCCCGGCAGGACGGGTCGACCGCGAGCGTGCGGACCTCGGCCAGGTCCTCCCACATCACGTGGAGTGCTCCGCACGCCACCACCGTGCCGTCGTCGTCGCGTTCCGCGACCCAGAACTCCTGGACGGATTCGAACAGCGTGACCGTGGGCTTGTCCAGCAGAATCCCGTCGCGCGAGTAGGCGTCGACGAGCCCGCGCACGGCCCGCACGTCGGTTGTCCGCGCACGGCGGATGGTGACCTCCATGCCGGGACGTTATCGCGTCGGCCCCGGCCCGGTCTCCCCGGTATCGGCTCCGGGCGGCGGCGGGGAATCCGCCGGGGCCGGATCGGACGGGAACAGTGCGGCCACCCGCAAGGCGTCCCGCAGCGCCTCGCGCTGCTCGGGCGACATCAGGCCGAAGAAGTGCACCAGGGCCGCGGCCGGATTGTCGCCGGTGGCCCAGGCGTCGTTCATCAGCGCCGCGGTGTAGGCCTCGCGGGAGGAGACCGGCTCATATCGATAGGCCCGGCCCACCCGCTCGCGGCGCAGCCAGCCCTTTCTGTGGAGCTTGTCCAGGACGGTCATCACCGTGGTGTACGCGATTTCGCGTTCCGACTGCAGATCCAGGAGAACCTCGCGAACCGTCACCGGTCGGTTCCACCGCCACACCCGGGTCATGATGGCGTTCTCAAGTTCGCCGAGTTGCCGGACCATAGTGCGGCCAGGATAGGGAGTGAATGGGGCAAATCTTGTGAAGTGCGCCAAACCGGCGCGCCGCCACCCCGGAATCGGGAATGGCGGCGCGCCGGTCGTTCGGGCGGCTGACCCCGTCGGTCGCGGGTGCGCCGGCGGGTCAGTCGAGGTCTTCCTTGGCCTTCTGGGCCCCGCCCTGCGAGCGGACGATGGCCCGCACCAGGAAGCCGAAGCCGATCGCCATGACCAGCGGCGGCACGATCGCGCTGACGTAGTCCATCAGGTCACTCCTCCTCGGTCTTCTCCGCCGTCGCGGCGGATGCCTTCGGCTCCGGCTTCACCAGCGGGAAGAGCACCGTCTCCCGGATGTTCTTGCCGGTCAGCAGCATGATCAGGCGGTCCACCCCGAGGCCGAGGCCACCGGTCGGCGGCATCGCGTACTCCAGCGCCCGCAGGAAGTCCTCGTCGACCTGCATGGCCTCGACGTCGCCGCCGGCGGCCAGCAGGGACTGCGCGGTCAGCCGGGCGCGCTGCTCGACCGGGTCGACCAGCTCGGAGTAGGCGGTGCCGATCTCGGTGCCGAAGATCACCAGGTCCCACTTCTCGGCCACGCCCGGGACGGAGCGGTGCTGGCGGGTGAGCGGGGAGACCTCGGTCGGGTAGTCCTTGATGAAGGTCGGCCGGACGGCGTTCTCCTCCAGCAGGCGCTCGACCATCTCCAGCACGATCTGCCCGTGGCCCCAGTCCTTCTCGAACGGGATGCCGTGCTCGGTGGCGAGCTTGCGCAGCTCCTCGACGCCGGTGTCGGGGGTGACCTCGGCGCCCAGGCGGGCGGAGATGCCCGGGTAGACGGAGACCTCCTCCCACGGCTCGGCCAGGTCGATCTCGTGCTCCACGCCGTGCGCGTCGAGGCCCTTGATCACCGTGGTGCCCAGCGCGTCCCGGGCCGCGTTGACGATCGTCGCGCGGATCAGCTCGGCCTGGGTGTCGTAGTCGCCGTAGGCCTCGTACGACTCCAGCGAGGTGAACTCCGGGTTGTGGGTGGAGTCCGCGCCCTCGTTGCGGAAGTTGCGGTTGATCTCGAAGACCTTCTCGGCGCCGCCGACCACGAGCCGCTTGAGGTACAGCTCGGGGGCGATGCGCATGTACAGGTCGATGCCGTACGCGTTGATGTGCGTCTTGAACGGACGCGCGTTGGCGCCGCCGTGCACCGGCTGCAGCATCGGGGTCTCGACCTCGATGTAGCCGCGGTCCTCGTAGGTGCGGCGGATCGAGCGGACCACCTTGCTGCGCAGGTGCAGGATCTCGCGGGCCTCGGGGTTGACGATCAGGTCGACGTACCGCTGGCGGACCCGGGCCTCCGGGTCGGTCAGGCCCTTGTGCTTGTCCGGCAGCGGGCGCAGGCACTTGGCGGTGAGCTCCCAGCGGTCCACCATCACCGACAGCTCGCCGCGCTTGGAGGTGATCACCTCGCCCTCGACGCCCACCTGGTCGCCGAGGTCGATGTCGGCCTTCCAGGCCGCCAGCCGCTCCGGGCCGAGCTTGTCCAGGGAGAACATCACCTGGAGGTCGCCGGTGCCGTCGCGCAGGGTGGCGAAGCAGAGCTTGCCGCCGGTGCGGGAGAGGATCACGCGACCGGTGACGCCGGCCCGCTCACCGGTCGCGGTGTCCGGCTCCAGGTCGGGGTGCTTGGCGCGCAGGTCCGCGATGGTGGTGGTGCGGGGGAAGCCGACCGGGTAGGGGTCGATGCCGGCGGCCCGGAGCCGGTCCAGCTTCTCGCGCCGGACGCGCATCTGCTCGGGAAGGTCGTCGGTCGCGGGGATTGGGCTCTGATCGCTCACCCCACAAGGGTAGCCAGCCACACACGGTGCTCCGCCACGGGATACGGGTGAGGGGGGCCGCGTCGGCGGCCCCCCTCGGTGCTCCGGCCGGCTCAGCCGGTGCCGGTGGCGAGCTCGATCTCCTCGGGGCCGGCCGGGGCGGGCGGCGCGGCCGGCGCGGGGTGGGCCGGGGGCTTGGGACGGCGGCCGAAGAGCTCGGCCGGGGTCGGCATCCGGTGCGGCCGGGCCGGGGCGGTCTGGGGGGCGGTGGGCCGCTCGGCGGGGGAGTCGGTGCTGCTCATCGTGATCCGTCCTCCAACAGGGGTGGGGAGACTGCTCGGGGGTGCGGCGGGGCTCGGTACGGCGACGAGGTGGCGGGGCTGCCCGGCGGTGAGGGCGAGCCGTTCGCGGACGGCGGCCTCGGCGAGTGCGTGGCAGCGGCCGGCCAGCCGGGAGCGGCGGGCGCGTTCGTGGTGGCCGCAGGGCTGGCGGGTCAGTCCGCGCAGCGCGGTGAGGTCCTCGGGGCCGGGGAGGTAGCCGTCGGTGACGGCCTCCTCCAGGCGTTCCAGGTAGCCGGGTGCGCTGCCGGGCAGGGCGGCCCGGTAGCGCCCGAGGTCGGCGAGCAGGAAGGCGCGCAGCCGGCCGCCCTCCTGGACGGCCTCGTCGATCGCCTCGGTCAGGCGCAGCGCGTCCTGGACGTCCTCCGCCCACAGTTCGGCGCCGGGTCCGGAGAACGCCGGGTGGCCGGGGCCTTGGAGGTGGACGGGGGCGGCGGGGTGCAGGGCTTGGGCGAGGGCGCGGCGCAGCACGCGGACTTCGTCGGCGCTGAAGGCCATGCCGCCGCGCGATCCGTGTGGCGTAGGCATGGGCTGACACTACGTGAGGAATATCCGATTTGTCGGTAACGTCGCGCCGGACACCCCGTGGTCGGGCCCGACGGGCCGCGCCGGGCCCGCGCCCTAGCTGGGCCGGTTGCGTTCGTAGACGAGCCGCAGGCCGATCAGGGTGAGCCAGGGCTCGTGCACGTCGATGGTGGTGGCCTCGCCGAGGACCAGCGGGGCCAGCCCGCCGGTGGCGATCACCTGGACGTCGTCCGGGTCCTTGGAGAGCTCCCGGGCCATCCGCTCGACCAGTCCGTCCACCTGGCCGGCGAAGCCGTACAGGATCCCGGACTGCATGCCCTCGACGGTGTTCTTCCCGATCACGTTGCGCGGCCGCGCCAGCTCGATCTTGCGCAGCTGGGCGCCGCGGACGCCCAACGCCTCCACCGAGATCTCGATGCCGGGGGCGATCGCGCCGCCCACGTAGTCGCCCCGGGCGTTGACGGCGTCGAACGTCGTCGCCGTGCCGAAGTCGACCACGATGCACGGGCCGCCGTACAGGTGGTTGGCGGCCAGCGCGTTCACGATCCGGTCGGCGCCGACCTCCTTGGGGTTGTCCATCAGGACGTGCACCCCGGTCTTCACGCCGGGCTCCACGATCACCGCGGGGACGTCGCCGTAGTAGCGGCGGGTCACCTCGCGGAGCTCGTGGAGCACGGCGGGGACGGACGAGCAGATCGCCAGCCCCTCCACCGAGGCCTCCCGGACCGCGGTGTGGTTGCCCATCAACCCCTGCAGCAGCACCGCCAGTTCATCGGCCGTGCGGCGCGGATCGGTGGAGATCCGCCAGTGTTCGACCACTTCCTCGCCGTCGAACAGGCCGAGCGTGGTCTGGGTGTTGCCGACGTCGATGGTGAGGAGCATGTGGCGCTTTCTGCGAGTCGGGGCGGAGGTCAGGCGCGCAGGTCCAGGCCGATGTCCAGGATCGGCGAGGAGTGGGTGAGCGCGCCCACGGCCAGGTAGTCGACACCAGTCTGGGCGACCTCGCGCGCCGTGGCCAGGGTCAGTCCGCCGGAGGACTCCAGCTTGGCCCGGCCGGCCACCAGCTCGACGGCCTCCTTCAGCTGCGGGACGGAGAAGTTGTCCAGCAGGATCAGGTCGGCCCCGGCCTCCAGCACCGGCGGGATCTGCTCCAGGGTGTCGACCTCGACCTCGACCGGCAGGTCGGGGTAGGCGGCCCGGACGGCCCGGAAGGCCTCGGCCACGCCGCCGGCCGCGACCACGTGGTTGTCCTTCACCAGGGCGGCGTCGGACAGTGCCATCCGGTGGTTGGCGCCGCCGCCGCAGCGGACCGCGAACTTCTCCAGCGCGCGCAGCCCCGGGGTGGTCTTGCGGGTGTCCCGGACGACCGCGCCGGTGCCCTCCAGGGCGTCCGTCCAGGCCCGGGTCGCGGTGGCGATGCCGGACAGGTGGCAGAGCAGGTTGAGCGCGCTGCGCTCGGCGGTCAGCAGGTCGCGGGTGCGCGAGCGGACGGAGAGCAGCACCTGGCCGGCCTCGACCCGGTCGCCGTCCTGGACGTGCCGCTCGACCTCGAACTCCTCCTCGCAGACCAGCGAGACGACGGCCTCGGCGATCCGCAGGCCGGCCACCACGCCCGCCTCGCGGGCGGTGAAGTCGGCGGTGGCGACGGCCTCGGCGGGCACGGTGGCCACCGAGGTGACGTCCTCGCCGCCGGCCAGGTCCTCGGCCAGCGCCAGGGTGGCGATGTCCTCGACCTCGATCGGGTCCAGCCCGGCCTCCTCCAGCAGCTCGGCGAGCTGCGGGTCCAGGCCGGTCTCGTAGCCCTCGCCGTCCCCGCAGGCGCAGCCGTCGCCGCAGCCGCCCTGGGCGTCGGCCAGGGGGAGGTCCTCGTGGGAGTGGGTCATGGTTCTACTGCTCCTCAGGGGTGCTGACGGGGTCGCCGGAGGCGGTGAGGGTGGTGATCAGGTGGCGCCGCCAGTGGGCGTCGTCGCGCTCGGGGAAGTCCTCGCGCCAGTGGCAGCCGCGGGTCTCCCGGCGCTGCGCGGCGGCCGCGACCAGGGCGGTGGCGACCAGCAGGAGGTTGGCGGCCTCCCAGGTCTCCACCCGCGGGTCGGCGGGCTTCTCCTCGGCGACGTGCGCGTAGGCCTGCTCGGCGAGCAGGGTGAGCCCGGCCGCGGCGTCGGCCATCGACGCGGCCGAGCGCAGCACGCCCGCGCCGCGCGACATCAGCCGCTGGATCTCGGCCCGGGCCTCGGACGGGGGCAGCGGCACCGGGTGCGCGGCGCGCGCCGCGGCGACGTCCACCGAGCGCTCGGGCAGCCCGCCGGCCCGGTGCCGGGCGGTCAGGTCGGCGGCGATCGCCTCGGCGAACACCAGGCCCTCCAGCAGCGAGTTGGACGCCAGCCGGTTGGCGCCGTGCACCCCGGTGCAGGCGACCTCACCGCAGGCGTAGAGCCCGGGGACGCTGGTGCGGCCCCGCGGATCGGTGCGGATGCCGCCGGAGGCGTAGTGGGCGGCCGGGGCGACCGGGATCGGCTCGGTGACCGGGTCGATGCCGTGCGCCCGGCAGGAGGCCAGGATGGTCGGGAAGCGCTGCTCCCACATCTCGGCACCGAAGTGCCGCCCGTCCAGGTACATGTGCTCGGCGCCCTGCTCCTGCATGCGCCGGGTGATCGCCTTGGCGACGATGTCGCGGGGGGCGAGCTCGGCCAGCTCGTGCTGCCCGAGCATGAAGCGGACGCCGTCCGCGTCCACCAGGTGGGCGCCCTCGCCGCGGACCGCCTCGGAGACCAGCGGCTGCTGGCCCTCGGCCTCCGGGCCCAGCCAGAGCACCGTCGGGTGGAACTGGACGAACTCCAGGTCGGTGACGGCGGCCCCGGCCCGCAGGGCGAGCGCCACGCCGTCCCCGGTGGAGACCGCCGGGTTGGTGGTGGCCGAGAAGACCTGGCCCATGCCGCCGGTGGCGAGCACCACCGCGCGGGCCCGGACGGCGCCGACGCCGTCGCGCTGCCCCTCGCCCATCACGTGCAGGGTGAGGCCGGCGGCGTGGCCGTCGGCGTCGGTGAGCAGGTCGAGGACGAGCGCGTGCTCGATCAGCTCGATGCCCGGGTCGCTGCGGACGGCCTCGACCAGCGCGCGGGATATCTCGGCGCCGGTGGCGTCGCCGCCGGCGTGCGCGATCCGGCGGCGGTGGTGGCCGCCCTCGCGGGTGAGCAGGATCTCGCCGTCGGCGCCGCGGTCGAAGGCGGCGCCGACCGCGATCAGCCGGCGGACGGCGTCCGGGCCCTCGGTGACGAGGGTGCGGACGGCCTCCTCGTCGCAGATCCCGGCGCCGGCCACCAGCGTGTCGTCCAGGTGCTGCTCGGGGGTGTCACCCTCGCCCAGGGCGGCCGCGATGCCGCCCTGGGCCCAGCGGGTGGAGCCGTCGTCCAGCATCGCCTTGGTGACCACCATGGCCCGCAGGCCGGCCTTGCGGACGTTGAGGGCGACGGTGAGGCCGGCTACGCCGGAGCCGACCACGACCACGTCGGTGGTGGCGGTCCAGCCCGGGGCCGGGGCGGTGAGGCGGTGCGTGGCGGACATGGCGTCAGTGGCTCCTTCAGCGCGCGGCGGTCGGGGCCGCGCCGTTGCCGTCACCGTACGCCCGGTCGCCGCGGAGCAGTCCGCTGCCCTCCGGGGTCTCGGCCGGGTCGCCGCCCAGGCCGGTGATCCGGTTCCGCTCGTCCACGAAGACGATCTTCGGCTCGTAGCCCTTGGCCTCGGCCGTGTCCATCTGCCCGTAGGCGATGAGTATGACCAGGTCGCCGGGGTGGACCAGGCGGGCGGCGGCGCCGTTGATGCCGATCACGCCGGTGCCGCGCGGGCCGGCGATGGTGTACGTCTCCAGCCGGGCGCCGTTGTCGATGTCGACGATGTGGACCAGCTCGCCGGGGAGCAGGTCGGCGGCGTCGAGCAGGTCCTCGTCCACCGTGACCGAGCCGACGTAGTGCAGGTCGGCCTGGGTCACGGTGGCCCGGTGGATCTTGGACTTGAGCATGGTGCGGAGCATGGGGTCACGCCTCCTGTGAGTGCATGCCTGAGGGGGTACTGCTGCTTACCGGACGATGATGCGGACGTTGTCGATCAGGCGGGTCGAGCCCACCTTCGCGGCGACGGCCAGCACCGCCTCGCCCTGGAAGTCGTCCGCCGCCTCGGTGAAGTCGTGCGGGTCGATCAGGGCGAGGTAGTCAAGGGTGACACCCTCCGCGCCGTCCAGGACGGCGGAGGCGGCCTCGCGGACGGCCTTCGGGCCCTGCGCGGCCACGTCGCGGCCGGCGAACAGCGCCCCGGAGAGCGCCAGGGCGCGGGTGCGCTCCTCCTCCGAGAGGTAGCGGTTGCGCGAGGACAGCGCCAGGCCGTCCTCGGCGCGGGCGGTCGGCACGCCGACGACCTCGACGTCGAAGTCCAGGTCGGCGACCATCCGCTGGATGACCGCGAGCTGCTGGGCGTCCTTCTCGCCGAAGAACGCGAAGTCCGGGTCGGTGATGTGCAGCAGCTTGGCGACGACGGTCAGCACCCCGTCGAAGTGGCCCGGGCGGGTGGCGCCCTCGTAGCGCTCGCCCATCGGGCCGGCCGTCAGGCGCACCTGCGGCTCGCCGTTCGGGTACACCTCGTCGACGGAGGGCGCGAACACCACGTCGGCGCCGTTCTCCTCGGCCAGCCGCACGTCCGCCTCCAGGGTGCGCGGGTAGCGCTCCAGGTCCTCGCCGGCGCCGAACTGCAGCGGGTTGACGAAGACCGTCACCGCGACCCGGCCCTCCCGGCCGACCTGCTTGCGGGCGGCCCGGACCAGGGCGGCGTGCCCCTCGTGCAGCGCGCCCATGGTCATCACGACGGCGTTGTCGACCGGCTGCTCGTCCGGCCAGAACGCGGCCTCGAAGTCGTCCACGGTGTGCGTGACGACGGCCCGGTGGACCTTCGGCTCCCGCTGGGACCTGCCGGGCTGCTTGCCGCGTGCCATCAGTGCTTCTCCTCGTTCAGTACGTCCAGCAGCGCCGTCGCCGACGCCTCGTCGATCGTCCCGTGGGCGAGCGCCCGCTGGGCGGTGGCCCGGGCCATCGCCCGGTAGGCCGCCGGGATGTCCGGGGACACCGTACTGAGCTGCGCCAGGTGGCGCCGCACGGTGCCCGCGTCGCCCCGCGCGACCGGGCCGGTGAGGGCCGCGTCGCCGGAGCGCAGGCTGTTGTCCAGGGCGGCGCCCAGCAGCGGGCCGAGCAGCCGGCCGGGCTCGGCGACGCCGGCGGTGCGCAGCAGCTCCATCGCCTGCGAGACCAGTGTGACCAGGTGGTTCGCGCCGTGGGCGAGGGCCGTGTGGTAGAGCGGGCGGACCTGCTCGGGCACCCACTCGGGCTCGCCGCCCATCTCGACCACCAGTGCCTCGGCGACCGGCCGCAGCTCCTCGGGGGCGGTGACCCCGAACGGGCAGCCGGCCAGCCGGTCCAGGTCGACGGAGGTGCCGGTGAAGGTCATCGCGGGGTGCAGCGCGAGCGGCAGCGCCCCGGCCCGGGTGGCGGGCTCCAGGATGCCCACGCCGTGCGCGCCGGAGGTGTGCACCACCAGCTGCCCGGGGCGGACGGCACCGGTGGCGGCCAGGCCGGCCACCAGGTCGGCCAGCGCGTCGTCCGGGACGGTCAGCAGCACCAGGTCCGCCGCGGCCAGCACCTGCGGCGGGGTGACCACCCGCACCCCCGGCAGCAGCGCCTCCGCGCGGCGCCGCGAGGTGGCGGACACCCCCGAGGCGGCGACCACGGTGTGCCCGGCCAGCTGCAGGGCGGCGCCCAGGGCCGGTCCCACCCGCCCGGTGCCGACCACGCCGACGGCGAGGCGGGCCGGGCGGTTGCCCGGATCGGCCGGATCGCCGAAGCCGTCGGCGAGCGGGGCGAACCCGGCGAAGTCGTCCGACCCGTTCATGCGCCACCTCGCTGCGCTCGGCCGGGGCATCCGCCGACGCGCACTTCGTCCACAGCGGGCTCGCTCCGCTCGCCCACAGCCTGCCCTGGTTCCTCGACTGATCGTTCCGGTCCTCTTCGGGTACCGGACGCACCGGCCCATTCTACGGGCGGGCGGCGGGGTCTCAGTCGGCTGCGCCGGCCCGGATCAGCCCCGCCTCGTACGCGAGCACCACGGCCTGGACCCGGTCGCGCAGGCCGAGCTTGGCCAGGATCCGGCCGACGTGGGTCTTCACCGTCGCCTCGGAGAGCACCAGCCGGGCGGCGATCTCGCCGTTCGACAGGCCCTGCGCGACCAGCAGGAACACCTCCCGCTCGCGCTCGGTCAGCGGCCCCAGCACGTCCGAGCCGGGCGAGCTCTGCGGGGTGGGCAGCACCTCGGCGAAGCGGTCGATCATGCGGCGGGTGGTGGTCGGGGCGACCACCGCGTCCCCGCCGTGCACCGCGCGGATCGCGGCCACCAGCTCGGTCGGCGGGACGTCCTTCAGCAGGAAGCCGCTGGCGCCGGCCTTGAGCGCGGCGAAGGCGTACTCGTCCAGGTCGAAGGTGGTCAGGATGAGCACGTGCGGGGCGTCCGGCAGCGGGCTCCCGTCCTCGGCGAGGCAGATCCGGCGGGTGGTCTGCACACCGTCCAGGCGCGGCATCCGGACGTCCATCAGGATCACGTCCACCTGCGTGTGCCGCAGCCGTTCGAGGGCCTGGGCGCCGTCACCGGCCTCGGCGGCGATCTCGATGTCGCCCTGCGACTGCAGGATCATCCGGAAGCCGGTGCGCAACAGCTCCTGGTCGTCGACGAGCATCACGCGGATGGTCAAGATGGCTCCTTCGGGGGCGTCGGGGCGACGGGGGACTCAGTGTGCCGCCTTCAGGGGGAGGACGGCGCGGATCCGGAAGCCGCCGCCGGGGCGGGGGCCCACGTCGAGGCGGCCGCTGACCATGCCGACCCGTTCGCGCATGCCGATCAGGCCGTGGCCGAGGCCGTCGGTGCCGCCGGCGGTCAGCTGCTCGTCGGTGCTGCCGCGGCCGTCGTCCTCGACCAGGACGGCGAGCTCCCGCTCGCCGAAGTCGACCGCGACCCGGGCGTGCACGTCCGGGCCGCCGTGCTTGCGGACGTTGGTCAGCGCCTCCTGGACGATCCGGTAGACCGTCAGCTCGACGCCGCGCGGCAGCTCGCGGGGGTGCCCGGAGGTCGCGTAGTCCACCTGCAGCCCCGCCGTGCGGACCTGCTCCAGCAGCTCCGGCAGCTCCTCGACCCCGGGCTGCGGCACGTACTCCTCGGCGGTGTCCGCGGTCCGCAGCACGCCCAGCAGCCGGCGCATCTCGACCAGCGCCTGCCGGCCGGTGGACGCGATGGTGCCGAGCGCCTCCTTGGCCTGCTGCGGGGAGTTGTCGAGCACGTACGCGGCGCCGTCGGCCTGCACGATCATCACCGAGACGTTGTGGGCGACCACGTCGTGCAACTCGCGGGCGATCCGGGCGCGCTCGGCGGCGACCGCCACCTTGGCCTGGGCGTCCCGCTCGCGCTCCAGCCGGGCCGCGCGGTCCTCCAGCTCGGTCAGGTAGGCGCGGCGCACCCGGGTCAGCCGGCCCCAGGCCCAGCAGAGGATGAACGGCGTGCTCATCAGCAGCATGATCAGCAGGGCCTGGCCGGGGGAGTACTCCCGGGTGACCGCGTCGCCGGCGTGGTCCAGCTCCGTCTTCATCGGGTGCAGCTGCCAGAACACCAGCGGACCGCTGGCGACACCGGCGGCCAGCGCCAGCCGGGACGTCCACTTCTGGCCGAAGGCGGCGCCGGTGTAGGCGAACACCAGGTAGGCGATCGAGGAGGCGGCCGGATCGACGTCGGCGGCCACCTGGCCGAGACCGAGGCCGGCGGCGGCCGCCACCGTCACGTCGGGGAAGCGCCGGCGGAAGACCATCAGCGCGGGCAGCAGCACCGCGACCAGGATCTGCGCGTCGAAGCGCCAGCCGTCGGGGAAGTTGTCGTTCGGCAGCAGGCCGAAGAACAGCACGACCGCAGCCCAGGCGGCGTCGACCACCATGGGGTGACGGCGGAGCCAGGCGTTGAGTCGATGCACGTCTCCAGCGTAGGCAGTCACGCGGTGTGCCCAGGTCCGCCGGTAGGGCGATCCGTCCTACTCCGTAGGTCGGAGACGCACGGGTGCCGATGGGCAGGGGTGCCCGGCGGCCGGGTAGCGTCCCGGCCCATGACTTGGATGCGGTGGGCGCCCGCCATGGAACAGGCCCTGTACGACCCGGACGGCGGCTTCTACCGCAGGCCGGAGGGCCCCGCCGGGCACTTCCGCACCTCGGTGCACGCCTCGGAACTGTTCGCCCGCGCGGTGGCACGGCTGCTGCTGGAGGTTGACGAGGCCCTCGGTCGTCCGGAGGAGCTGGCCCTGGTCGACGTCGGGGCCGGACGCGGCGAACTGCTCGCCGGCGTGCTGGCCGAACTGCCCGGCGAGGTGCTCGCGCGGCTGCGCCCGTACGGCGTGGAGCTCGCGGACCGCCCGGCCGGGCTGCCGGACGCGGTCCGCTGGACGGACGCAGTGCCGCGCGGCCGCACCGGGCTGCTGTTCGCCAACGAGTGGCTGGACAACGTGCCGCTGGACGCCGGCGAGGTCGACGAGGACGGGGTGCTGCGCTACCGCGAGGTGGACACCGCCACCGGCGAGGAACGGCCCGGCGAGCCCGTCTCGGCGGCCGACGCCGCCTGGGCCGGGCGCTGGTGGCCCGCCCGGCGGCCGGGGGACCGCGTCGAGTTCGGCGGCCCCCGCGACGCCGCCTGGGCGCACGCCGTCGCCGGACTCGACCGCGGCCTGGCCGTCGCCGTCGACTACGCCCACACCGCCGGGCGGCGGCCCCCCTTCGGCACCCTCACCGGCTTCCGCGGCGGCCGCGAGGTGGCCCCCGTCCCGGACGGCTCCTGCGACGTCACCGCGCACGTCGCCCTCGACTCCGCCGCCGCCCCCGGCCTCCACAGCCTGTGGACGACGCAGCGCGACGCCCTCCGGGCCCTCGGCGTCAGCGGCGCCCGACCGGCACTCGCCCTCGCCTCCAGCGACCCCGTCGGGTACCTGCGGGCGCTCAGCGGCGCAGGTGAGGGCGCCGAACTGACCGACCCGGCCGGGCTCGGAGCCTTCGGCTGGCTGGCCCAGACGGTCCGCATGCCGGTACCGGAGAGCCTGCGCCCCCTGCCGGGATGGCAGACTCTGACCCCATGAGGGAGACCACGGTCGGCATCGGGGCGGGAGCCGAGAACTTCACCGGCGAGGCGGGCACCACCGACATGGTGCTCAACATCGGCCCGCAGCACCCCGCCACGCACGGCGTGCTGCGACTGCGGCTGGTGCTCGACGGCGAGCGCATCGTCACCGCGGAGCCGGTGATCGGCTACATGCACCGCGGCGCGGAGAAGCTCTTCGAGGCCCGCGACTACCGCCAGATCATCATGCTGGCCAACCGGCACGACTGGCTCTCCGCCTTCGCCAACGAACTCGGCGTCGTCCTCGGCGTCGAGCGGATGCTCGGCATGGAGGTCCCCGAGCGGGCGGTGTGGATCCGCACCCTGCTCGCCGAGCTCAACCGGGTGCTCAACCACCTGATGTTCCTCGGCTCCTACCCGCTCGAACTCGGCGGGATCACCCCGATCTTCCACGCCTTCACCGGTCGCGAGGACCTCCAGCACGTCCTGGAGGAGGCCTCCGGCGGCCGCATGCACTACATGTTCAACCGGGTCGGCGGCCTCAAGGAGGACCTCCCGGCCGGCTGGCTCGGCCGCGTCCGCACCGCCGTCGCCGTGGTCCGCTCCCAGCTGCCGGTCTTCGAGGAACTCGTCCTCGGCAACGAGATCTTCCGCGCCCGCACCGCCGGCGTCGGCGTCCTCACCAGGGCCCAGGCCGAGGCGTACGGCGTCAGCGGCCCCATCGCCCGGGCCAGCGGCCTCGACCTCGACCTGCGCCGCGACGAGCCCTACCTCGCGTACGGCTCCGACGAACTGCGGCAGGTGCTCACCGTCGTCACCCGCGAGGAGGGCGACTGCCTGGCCCGCTTCGAGTGCCTGCTGGAGCAGACCGTCAACTCCCTCGACCTCGCCGACGCCTGCCTCGACAAGCTCGCGACCCTGCCGCCCGGGCCCGTCAACCAGCGGCTGCCCAAGGTCCTCAAGGCCCCCGAGGGCAGCACCTACGCGTGGACCGAGAACCCGCTCGGGATCAACGGGTACTACCTGGTCTCGCGCGGCGACAAGACGCCGTGGCGGCTCAAGCTGCGCTCGGCGTCGTTCAACAACGTCCAGGCGCTGACCGAGCTGCTGCCGGGGACGCTGGTCGCGGACATGGTGGCGATCCTCGGGTCGATGTTCTTCGTGGTCGGGGACATCGACAAGTAGGCGGGCGGCGCGCGGGGTGGGCGCCCCTGGGGGTGGGCGCCGTCGGGCGGGCGCCCCGGGGGCGGGCCGGTGGCCCGGCCCCTGCCGCGGGCCTGCGTCTCCCGGGTCGTGCGGCGGGCCTGCGTCTCCCGGGTCGTGCGGCAGGTCAGGCCTTCTTGGGCTTCTTCACCGGGTCCGCCGGGTGCGGGGCCACCTTGCGGTCGCCCTTGGTGGCGATCCGCTCCGCGCACAGGCCGGCCAGCACCTCGTAGGCCGCCTTGCCCATCAGCTCGGTCAGCTCGGGGCGGTAGCTGACGTACACCGGGTCCGCGCCCTGGTGCGCGGCCGGGGCGCCGGTGCACCACCAGTGCAGGTCGTGGCCGCCCGGGCCCCAGCCGCGGCGGTCGTACTCGCCGATCGACACCTGCAGGTAGCGGGTGTCGTCCGGGCGGTCGATCCAGTCGTAGGTGCGCCGGACGGGGAGCTGCCAGCAGACGTCCGGCTTGGTCTCCAGCGGCTCCCGGCCCTCCTTGAGCGCCAGCGCGTGCAGGGCGCAGCCCGCGCCGCCCGCGAAACCGGGGCTGTTCACGAAGATGCAGGCGCCGCCCACCCGGCGGGTCTGCCGGTCGCCGTCCTCGTCCAGCATGGTGACGCCGCCGTCGGACTTGATCCGCCCCTTGGCGTCGGTGCCGTGCGCGAAGTTCTCCCACAGCTCGGGCGTCAGCCGCGCCGCGTGCCCGAGGACGCGCTTCTCGTCGTCCTCGTCCGAGTAGTGCGCGCCCAGCGTGCAGCAGCCGTCCGACTCGCCGCGGCCCTCGCGGATGCCGTGGCAGCCCTGGCCGAAGACGCACGACCAGCGGGAGGTCAGCCAGGTGAGGTCGCAGCGGAAGACCTGCTCCTCGTCGTCGGGGTCGGCGAACTCGACCCAGGCGCGGGGGAAGTCGAGCGGGACCTCGTCGCGCGGGATCCCGCCGTGCGGGGTCTCACCGCCGTGCGGGGTCTCGCGGCGCAGGGTCGGCATCGCGAGGTCGACCGGCGCGGAGGAGGCCTTGGACTTCTTCTTGGACGTTTCTGCTGGTGCCACCCGGCAAGGGTAGAGCCTTCGCGGGGCCGGCGGACCGCCCGCCACCGGGGGGCTTCGCGGCGCCTCGGCCGGGCGCCGGGGTGCCGAGGGTGCCCGAGGAGGCCGGGGGGTGGCGGCCGGGGCGGCGGCGGCCGGGCGTCGGCGTCGATGACGACCTGCAGGTTCGCCGAGGGCCGGTGATCACGACTGGAGGCCCGCACCAGGCCCTCGCACTGCCGCACCCGCGGACGCGTGAACGGCTCCACCCGCACCGGCCCAGCCCACAGCGCCCCCCGGGTACCGGAGAAACGCCCTGCGCCCGACCGTCCGGAACAAGCCCTAGGATGGCGGCCAATCCGCGACGGGGAGGTACGGGGATGCCAGACGACGGGGTCACCGGCAGCGGGGATTTCGTCCTCAAGCCGTGGGAACTGCGGGGCGAGGCGCGGGAGTTCGAGCGGATCGGGCGCGACTTGGCGAAGGCCGTCGGCGCTCTGGAGCGCGACCTCGCCGCCCTCGGCGCACCATGGGGCACGGATCGGCCGGGCAGCGGCTTCGCCACCGTCTACGGGCCGGCGCGCGGCGAACTCGCCAGTGGACTGCGAGGGCTGGCCGGGCGGCTGGGGCAGGTCGGTGCAGGGCTCCACACCATGGCCGACCGCACCGCGGACACCGACACCTCGGCGGCGGCGGGCTTCGGGCCCCTGGGGGCGGCGGCAACCCCGGGGTCGGCGGCGGTCGTCCCCAAGGACGTGTCGGCCTGACGGTCGGCGCTCCCCGGGCCCGGTGGGTCGTGAGCCAGGGGGGTGGGGTGCCGGTGCTCGGGCGTCCGCCGCGCTCCGTGTGCGGCGTGCGGCGGGCGGTTCGCGGCACGCGGGCCTCTCTGGGCCCGTAGGGCTTGTGGGTCTCGTAGGTCTCGAAGGTCTTGAAGGGGGAAGCGCGTGGCCCGGAAGCTGCCCGAGGAACTGGCCCCGGTCCTGGCCAGGACCGGCCATCAGTGGCCACAGGCCGACGAGGACGGGCTGCGCCGGGCGGCCGGGCTCTGGCGGGAGTTCGCCGTCGAGGCGGACCGCCTCACCCGTCGCGGTGGCGAGTCCGCCCGACGCGTCACCAGCGAGAACTCCGGCCACGCGGTCGACGCCTTCGGCGCGTACTGGCAGGCGTTCACCGGCGGGGGGAAGGGGCACCTGGACGACGCCCACGCCGCCGTCGGGCTGGTCGCCGGGGCCTTCGACCAGGCCGCCCGGGCCGTCGACGGCTGCAAGGCCGAGATCGTCGCCACCCTCCGGGAACTCGCCGCCGAGCTCAGGCAGGCCGAACAGCAGGCCGCCGCCGCCCCGGCGCCGGCCGCCCCGGCGTCCGCGGCCCCGGCCGGGGGTGGTGCCGACGGGATCTTCGGCGGGCTGCGCCGGACCGTCGCCGCTGCCACCACAGCCGTGCGGGACACCGCGGGGCGGCAGCTCGCCGACGCGAAGACGACGCTGGCCGTCGAAACCGCAGGCCTGAAGATCGGCGGGCTGCTCGACGAGCTCGGCCGCGGGATGAAGGACGCCCTCGCCACCGCGCTCAGGGACCCGGCCGCGGTCGCGCTGCTCCGGCTCGGCGCCGCGCCCGGGGTCACCGCCGCCTCCTACTCCTACCGGACCGCCGCCGCAGGCGCCTTCGACGCACGTGCCGCGGGCCTGCCGGCCGCGCTCGGCGAACCCGGCGTGCTCGGTGCGGACGGCACCGGCCTCGTCCTGCTCACCGGGAGGGACGGGAAACCGCTGGTCGGCGTGCCCGGGCTCACCGTCGAACTCGACGGGGCCGGGCAGCCCGTCCTCGGCCAGGACGGCCGACCGGTCATCCTCCGGGCCGACGGGACGCCCCTCCCCGACGCCGCCGGACTGCTCGTCGTCACCGGGCCGGACGGCAGACCGCTCGTCGGCGTGGCCGATCCGGCCGTCGGCCTCGACGAACACGGGCGCCCGCTGCTCACCGGTCCGGACGGCCGGGACGGCAGGGCGTCCGACCAGGAGCCGCACGGCCTGCCGCTCGCCGGACTGCTGCCCGGCGGGCCGGCCGTCCTCACGACCTCGCTGATCCCCGCTCCCGACCCGGGCCCCGACCCGGACTCGACAGACGACCCCGCGACCGGTCCGACGACCGGACCGCGGACCGGACCCAGGACGGCGGGCGGGGTGGGGGTGGCGGTGGCCGCCGCTCCCGACGTGCTGACGGCTTCGTTCGGGCCCGACACGGCCGTCGCCGGGACCAGCGCCGCCACCGGCGGCCTCTCCCCGGACGGACCCGTCGTCGCGTCCGTCGCGTCCGGGACGTCCGTCGCGTCCCATGCCACCGGTGGGTGGCCGGGGCACGGCGGCGCATCGGCCGGGGCCGACTGGTCGACGCCCGCCCGGGCCGGTGTGGCCCCGGTGGCCGGGGGTGGCGGGGGCGGCTGGTCGGACGGCGACTACCCGCTCCAGCAGCCCGCGCCGGCCCCCGCGCACACCGGCGGCAACGGGGGCGGGGGCGGGCCCGTCACCGTACGGACCGACTCCGTGCTCGCCCCGCCGGCCGGTGCCGCCGCCCCCTCGTACGACCAGGGGTCGCCCGAGACACCGCCGTCGGTCCGGACGACCGGACCGGTCGGGGCGGTCGGTCCGGTGGGCGTGGCCGGGCACCTCGCGGCGCCGGCCTACGGCCCCCCGTCCGGCGCGGCGGGCCCGCTCGTGGGCGGTGGCGGGTACCCCGGGAGCGCTCCGGCACCGTTCGGGAGCGCTGCCGGGGTCGGCGGGCCGGGCGCCGGCCCGACCGGTGCGGCCGCGACGCCCGGGGCACCGGTCACGGGCGCGCCGGGCACGGGTGCGCCGGCCGCTGCGGCAGCCGCCACCGGCGGTCCGCAGCCCGGACCCGAACCCCGCCCGGGGGCCGCCGCTCCCCGCCCTCCCATCGGCACCGCGCCGTACCCCGTCACCGCGCCCGCCCCGGGCACCTCCCCGGGGGCCCCGCCCGCGCAGGCGGTCGTTCCCGCCCCGCCGGTCGTCGGGCCCAACCCCGCGCGGCCCGAACCGCACCAGCCCGACGGCCGCCGCCGGGACTCCGTCGCACCCGTCGCCGCCGACCCCGCGCTGGTCTGGGGCGTCGTGCCGGTCGCCACCGCCCACGCGACGGCGTTCCGACGCGCCCTCCGCGCCCGCCGCGGCGGCCACACCGAGGACCCGGCCGTCCGGCCCCGCACCCTCGCCGACAGCCGCCCCTACGGCCTGCCGGGCGGGCTGGCCCCGGTGGACCCCCAGCACCAGGCCGAACTCGAACGCCGCACACCCCGCGACGAGGACGGCCGGCCGCTGCGCCACCCCGACCCCGCCGCCGGGTGCTGGGCCGAAGCCGTCAACGACGGCGGGTACCGCGAACCCGGCCGGGCCAACAACAGCCTGGAGATCGCCCTCTCCGCCATCGAGACCCACGCCGGCCTGCCCACCTGCGCGGCCCCCCGCATCCCCGCCGAAGGCGACGCCGGGGAACGCGGCGGCCGCGACCGTGCGGAACGCGAACTCGGTGCTCCGTTCCGCGACCTCGGGGACGGCGGGCCGGCCTTCGACCGCCTCGCCGCGGACCTGCTCCGCTCCGGCCACGGCGCCCAGGCGCTCCTCCTCACCCTCGACGACCACGGCCGCCCCCACGCCTGGAACGCCGTCAACCACCGGAACGCCGTCACGTATCTCGACCACCAGCTCGCCCGCCAGGGCTCCACCCCCCTCCACCCCGCCACCTGCGGTCTCTGGGCCATCACCCTCACCCCCGAAGGCCACCCCCTGGACCTCACCCCCACCCCCTGAGGCGCCCCGCCCCCCGCCCCCCGGCCCGCCGCCCGCACAGGAAGTCGACCCATCCGACTTCCTGTGCGCCCCCCTCTCCGCCCCAGCCAAATATGTAGACCGACCGTCATATTCCACCGAAGGCTGCCCCCGCGCGGCGCGGCCCTGGCCTAGGCGTGCCATATGTAGACCGGTCGTCCTATTCGGCCCGCCCGGCGTGACCTGCGTGCAGGAAGTCGGCGCGGTCGACTTCCTGTGTGCAGCCCGGCGCCGCTGCATCGGGGGAAGAATCTGTAGACCGACCGTCATATTCCTCGCCGAGCTCCCCCTGGGGCGCTGCGCAGGAAGTCGATCGGGTCGACTTCCTGCGGAGGGTGGCCGCGGCCCGGGTGTGTCATGTGTGGACTGGTCGTCCTGCTCGGCCTATCCGGCGTGACCTGTGCACGGGAAGTCGGCGCGGTCGACTTCCCGTGCACAGGCCGGCGCCGTTAGCGGGCGGAGTAAATATGTAGACCGACCGCCATATTCTGCTCCGGCTGCCACGGAGGCCCTGCGTAGCAAGTCGGGCAGGTCGACTTCCTGTGCAGGGTGGCTGCGTCCCGGCTTTGCCGCACGTAGATCGGTCGTCCTATGTGGTCGCGCCCTGTGGCGTCTGTGAGTGTGGAGTTGAAAGTCGGCGGAGTCGACTTCCTGCGTACGGATTGGTGCGCTTGCCGCTGGGGTGAATATGTAGACCAACCGTCATATTCCTTGCTGGTCCAACCCTGTGGTCCTGCGTGGGAAGTCGGGCAGGTCGACTTCCGGGGCGCGGGTCGGTGTGGTGGCGAGGGGCGGGGTATGTAGACCGGCCGTCATATTCGCCCCTCGTTCACGCCGGCCCGGCGTGGTGTTGCGCTGGGCGTCGCCCGGGTGGGCTGGGGGTGCGGGGACTTAGGTAGACCGGTCTGCATATTCCTCCGGGGGTGGGCTCCGCGCCTGGTGGGCCTGCGTGGGAAGTCGGTCTGGTCGACTTTCCGTGCCGGGGGAGTGGGCGGGGAGTGGCTCGCCGAGGGCGGGTCGGGGAGTGCGGCTGTGGTGGGGGGATGGGCGGGGTCGTAGGGTCACGGGTCGACGGCGTGGTCGAGGTGAGGGGGCGGTGGCGGCGTGATCTCGCGGGCGCAGGCGGTGGCGGCGGGTCATCGGTGGATCAACGGCGATCTCCCGCAGGGCGCCGGGGCGGTGCGGCGGGTGCTCGCGCACGAGTTCGAGCTCGGGTGGGTGGTCTGGGCGGAGCCGCCGAAGGTCGCGGTGGATCCGCGGACGGGGGAGCGGCGGCCGCCCGAGGAGGTCGGGGCGGCGTGTGCCGTGGTGGACCGGGAGAGCGGCCGGTTCACGGTGTGGCCGTCCGTGCCGGTGGACGAGGTGGTCGGGCTGTACCGGGACTTCGTGGGCGCCGGCGGGTACGACCCGGCGCGTCCGCCGGTGACCGGTCGGGGCGCCCGGGCCGAGCTGACCTACCGGGACGCCGCGGGCGAGGTGCGTTCGCTGGCCCTGCGTTCGGCGGCCGGCCTGCCGCACCCGGCGCTGCGCGGCTGGTGGTGGCTGCGCGAGCAGGGCGTCCCGGCCGAGGACGTGCTGGCCGTGCGCACCGATCTGCGGCTGGGCGCCCTACCCGGCGGCTACTGGGCGCACGCGCTGGCGGCGGAGCTGCCGCGGGTCCGGGTGGGCTTCGAGGTGCCGTACGGTCCGAGGTTCGATCACCGGGCGGCGGCGGTGCGGGGGTTGCCCGCGCCCCCGGACGGTCCGGTGCGGAACCGGGTGCCGTTCCCGCGGGCGGCGCTCCCGGTGCCCGCGGAGTCGGGGCAGAAGGAACCGGCGCCCGTGGAGTCGGATGCGGCGTTGGCGGCCCGGCTGGCCGCGGGGTTCGGTGCGGCGGGCGTGCAGCGCTTCGATCCGGCGGACGTGGCGCGGGCGGAGTTGCCCGGGGAGGCGGCGGCCCTGTTGCTGACGGTGGGTGTGCCGTCGGTGCTGCCGGGTTTCTTCACCCTGTACCACCCGGGGGCGGCGGCGGTCGGGGACGGTTCGCGCCCGGCCGCGGTGCTGCCTCCGCTGGCGGCGCACCTGGCGGCGGCGGGTCGGGGCGCCCGGGTCGCCGAGCGGGAGCGGGCGGCGCTGGCGGGGCGGCTGGTGCTGGGGTCGGACGGCTGGGCGCTGGTCACGCTCGACGTGGTGAGCGGTGCAGTCCGGGCCGTCGATCCGGACGACGGGACGGCCCGGTACGGCAACGCGGACGTGCGGTCCTTCGTTCGCTGCCTGGCGGTGTTCGCCGGGTGGCTTCCCGCCCTGCGCGGGTCGGACCCGGTGACGGCCGGGGCGGCGGTGGAGGCCCTGCAGCGGGCCTTGGTGGCGGTGGACGGGACGGTCTTCGACGATCCGGAGAACTGGTGGGCCGTCATCGTCGAGCAGTTGTGGGACGGACTGCTGTGAGCGGCGCACCGGCCACTCGTCCGGGTGACGTGGACCGCACCGCGGTGTCGGCGTGCCGCCAGGTGGCCCCAGGCTGAGAGGAACCGGATGGCATCGTCGGGTTGTCGGATCAGTTTGATGATCTGCCGTCGAGTCGTATGAGATGCGTTCCGACCGGGCGGCGACGTCCACCAGCTGACCCCCGGCCGAACCAGGCCCCCGGCCGAACCAGGCCCCCGACCGAACCAGGCCCCCGACCGAACCACCCCCCGACCGAACCGAGCAGGAGCCGGAGCCCCCGAGCCGTGACCGCCCCGCCCCGCGCCGCCCAGACGGCCGTCCTCGCCGCCCTCGCGGTCCTGGCCGCCGGATGCGCCTCCGCGCCCGCGCTGAAGGCCCGGTCCGTCGCCGCCACGCCGTCCTGCGACGCCCCGGTGGTGATCGGTCACCGCGGTGCCCCGCGCAGCGCCCCCGAGAACACCATGGCCTCCTTCGAGACCGCCCTGGAGCAGGGCGCCGACTGGCTGGAGACCGACGTGCAGACGACCCGGGACGGCGTCCCGGTGCTGATGCACGACCCGACCGTCGACCGCACCACCAACGGCAAGGGCGCCGTCGCCGACCTGACCGCCGCCCAGGTCGCGGACCTGCGGGTGACGGTCGGGCCGGGCCCCGCCGAGCCGGTGCCCACCCTGGAGGAGCTGCTCGACCGCCTCTCGGACAGCAACGCCACCCTGCTGATGGAGATCAAGTGGCAGCGGGCCGAGGACGTCGTCCGGATCGCCCGGATCGCCGCCGCCAGCCGGGCCAAGGTGGTCCTCTACTCCTTCTCGGCCGAGCACCTGCACCAGGCCCACGCGGCCGCCCCGGCCCTGCCAGTGGTGCTGATCCAGGGCTCGGCGATCGCCGAGGACCCGGGTGACCTGCCGTTGCGGGGCATCGCCCTGGACACCTCGCTGGCGACCGCGGCCCGGATCGCCGCCGAGCGCAGGGCGGGCCGCGAGGTGTACGTCTGGACGCTCGACGACGAGGAGTCCTGGCAGCTGATGTCCGCCCGGGACGCCGACGGCCTGATCACCGACACCCCGGGCCCGGCCCGGCGCTGGGCGGACGCCAACTGCCGCACCGGGCCGCGGCCCGGGCCCGGCGGCCACTGATCCACCACCGGCGCGGCCGGGGGGCACTGATCCGCCACCGGTGTGCCCGGCGGGCACTGCCCCACCGCCGGTGTGCCCGGCGGGCACTGCCCCACCGCCGGTGTGCCCGGCGGGCACTGCCCCACCGCCGGTGTGCCCGCCGGGACCAGCGCGAATACGGTCACATCCGGTCTCGCCCAGGTCCGGATCGCGTAGCGTGGAGAGTTATGCGACTCGGTGTACTCGACGTAGGTTCCAACACGGTCCACTTCCTCGTGGTGGACGCCCATCCGGGTGCCGCCCCGCTGCCCGCGTACTCGCACAAGGCCGAGCTGCGCCTGGCCGAGCTGCTGGACGTCGACGGCGCGATAAGCGAGGCCGGTGTCGAGCGGCTGGTCGGGCACGTCGCCTCCTCGCTGCGGGTCGCCGAGGACAAGGGCGTCGTCGACATCCTGCCCTTCGCCACCTCGGCCGTCCGGGAGGCGGCCAACGGCGAGGAGGTGCTGGGCCGGGTCGCCGCGGAGACCGGGGTGGAGCTGCGGGTGCTCTCCGGGCAGGACGAGGCCAGGCTGACCTTCCTGGCCGTCCGCCGCTGGTTCGGCTGGTCGTCCGGGCGGCTGCTCAACCTGGACATCGGCGGTGGCTCGCTGGAGATCGCCTGCGGCCTGGACGAGCAGCCCGACGTCGCCTGTTCGCTGCCGCTGGGCGCCGGCCGACTGACCGCCCGCTGGCTGCCCGGGGACGTGGCGGACCCGGACGGGCTGCGCGAGCTGAGACGCCACATCCGGGCCGAGATGGGCACCGTCGTCGGTGAGGTCTCCCGACTCGGCACTCCCCAGCACGCCGTCGCCACCTCCAAGACCTTCAAGCAGCTGGCCCGGATGACCGGCGCCGCGCCCGCCGACGCCGGCCCGTACGCGGACCGCAGGCTCACCCGCAGCGGGCTGTCCGCCTGGCTGCCGCGGCTGGCCGGGATGACCGTCGCCGAGCGGGCGCAGATCCCCGGCGTCTCCGAGGGCCGGGCCAAGCAGCTGCTGGCCGGAGCGCTGGTCGCCGACGCCGCCATGGACCTCTTCGGGCTGGAGGAGCTGGACGTCTGTCCCTGGGCGCTGCGCGAGGGCATCATCCTGCGCCGCCTGGACACCATGGACAGCCCCGCCGACCGCCGCCGCCCGGCGCTCACCCCCTGAGGACGGTCCCGTTCGGAGCGCGGTCCGCATACGCTGTCTCCCGTGGTGCAACCAGCGGGTGAGGACGGGACGCCGGAGGACCGCGCCCCCGGGGACGGGCAGCCGCGGCCGGACGGCGCGCGCCGCAGGCTCGGCAAGGCGGTCAAGGGCGCCACCGCGGCGAAGGCCGCCAAGGCCGCGAAGGCGGCTCAGCGCACCGCCGTGAAGTCCACCGCCGCGAAGTCCGCCGGCGGAAAGTCCTCCGCCGAGAAGCCCTCCGCGGAGAAGTCCTCCCCTCGGAAGCCCGACGTCCGGAAGCCCGCCGCCGCGAGGTCCGCCGGCCCGGAGGCACCCGGCTCCGAGCACTCCGGGACCGGGCGTCCCGAGACGGAGCCCGGGGACCCGGAGCCGAAGCGGCCCGCGCGCAGGAGGCCGGCCTCGAAGACGTCCGACCCCGCGAAGCCCGACCCGAAGAGGCCCGACCCCCCGAAGCCAGCCCCCGCGAAGGCCGAGCCGAGCAAGGCCGAGCCGAAGAAGGCCGGTGTACGCAAGCCCGGCACGCGGAAGGCCGCCGCCACCGCCGCGCCCCGGGAGACCCGCACCGCCCGGGCCGCCGGTGCCGCCAAGGCCGCCGTCCAGTCGGTGCGCTCGGTCAAGGCCGCCCGGCGCGACGCCGCCCGCCCCCCGCTGCTGCGCACCACCGACCGGCTGGTGCTGCCCCCGCACCCGACCCTGCACATCCCGGACACCAAGGTGGTCCTGTCCACCGCCTCGGTGTACCCGGCGAGCACCGCCGTGGCGTTCGAGCTGGCCGCCAAGCTCGGCTACGACGGGGTCGAGGTGATGGTCTGGAACGATCCGGTCAGTCAGGACGTCGACGCGCTGCGCCGTCTCTCCGACGCCCACCGGATGCCGATCCTGGCCGTGCACGCGCCCTGTCTGCTGATCACCCAGCGGGTGTGGACCACCGACCCGTGGACCAAGCTGGTCCGGGCCCGGGCGGCGGCGGAGAAGCTCGGTGCGAGCGCGGTCGTGGTCCACCCGCCGTTCCGCTGGCAGCGCCAGTACGCCCGGGACTTCGTGGCGGGCATCAACCGGATGGCGGGCGAGACCGACGTCCGCTTCGCGGTCGAGAACATGTACCCGTGGCGCTACCGCGACCGCGAGGTGCTGGCCTACGCGCCCGGCTGGGACGTCACCGACGAGGAGTACCGGCACTTCACCATCGACCTCTCGCACGTCGCGACCTCGCGGATCGACACCTTCGCCATGGTCGAGCGGATGGGCGACCGGCTGGCGCACGTCCACCTGGCCGACGGCAGCGGCTCGGGCAAGGACGAGCACCTGATCCCCGGCCGCGGCAAGCAGCCCTGCGCCGAGCTGCTGGAGCACCTGGCCCGCACCGGCTTCGACGGTCACGTGGTGCTGGAGGTCAACACCCGGCGTTCCGCGTCGCCCGCCGAACGCGAGGCCGATCTGGCCGAGGCCCTGGCTTTCACCCGCCTGCACCTGGCCACCCCGTCGCGCGTACGCTGAGAGACCGCGCTCGTGAGGGCGCGAACCACCGTGCGGAGGGGGAGCCATGACGGAGGATCAGGACCATGGTCGGGGCCAGGACCAGGGGCGGTTGGAGGCGGCGCGGAGCTTCGGCGGGGTCGCCGTCGAGTACGGCCGCGGCCGGCCGGGCTACCCGGAGGAGCTGTTCGACGCGGTGGAGCGGTTGTCCGGCCGCAGTCTGAAGAACGCCCGGGTCCTGGACGTCGGCGCCGGCACAGGCATCGCCACCCGCCTGCTCGCCGCCCGCGGGGCGGACGTCGTCGCGGTGGAGCCCAGCGCGGGCATGGCCGCCCAGTTCCTGGCCTCGTCGCCGGGGCTGCCGCTGGTCCGGGCCGGCGGCGACGAGCTGCCGTTCCACGACGGCTCCGCCGACCTGGTCACCTACGCCCAGGCCTTCCACTGGACCCGCCCCGAACTGGCCGTCCCCGAGGCGGTCCGGGTGCTGCGGCCCGGTGGCGCCCTGGCCGCCTGGTGGAACATCCCGGACGAGACCGTGCCGTGGGTCCGGGCGCGGGTCGAGCGGATGACCGCGGCCCTGGGGGACCGCTACCACGGCTACGGCGGGGTCGCCGGTCACGTCGCCCACTTCGCGTCGGCCGGCCTGAGGGTCGAGCGCGCGGTGCTGCGCTGGGAGCGGAGGGTCACCGTGGACGAGGTGCTGGCCGACCTCACCTCCCGCTCATTCATGGCCTCCCTCGGGCCCGCGGAGCGCGCGCCGCTGCTGGAGGCCGAGCGGGTCGCGATGACCGCGGAGTTCCCGGACGGCCGGCTGGTCGAGCGCTACGCCCTGGAGCTGGCGGTGGCGATCACCCCGGACACCCCGGCCCACCCCGGCCTGACCCGGCCCACCCCGGCCTGACCCGGCCCACCCCGGCGCCCTGGCCGCGCCCCGCCCCCGAACCCCCCACCCCCCCCGCACACCCCCGAACGGCCCCGAACGGCCCCGCCCCGCACACCCCCGAACGGCCCGTCCGCCTGACCGCATCGCGGACGGGCCGTCCGCCGCCTGGACCGCGGGCGTAGGCTCGTAGCCACAGCGGCCCCCGCACCCTCCCACCAGCGGGGCGCCGGCGACAGCCCCGAAGGAGTGGAGCACAGTGCCCGAGCTGAGGTCCCGTACGGTCACCCACGGTCGCAACATGGCAGGCGCCCGGGCGCTTCTCCGGGCCGCCGGCGTAGCCCGCGAGGACTTCGGCAAGCCGATCATCGCGGTCGCCAACTCCTTCACCGAGTTCGTGCCCGGCCACACCCACCTGCAGCCGGTCGGCCGGATCGTCTCCGAGGCGATCAAGCAGGCGGGCGGCATCCCGCGCGAGTTCAACACCATCGCCGTGGACGACGGCATCGCGATGGGCCACGGCGGCATGCTCTACTCGCTGCCCTCGCGCGACCTGATCGCCGACTCGGTCGAGTACATGGTCAACGCGCACTGCGCCGACGCGCTGATCTGCATCTCCAACTGCGACAAGATCACCCCGGGCATGCTGATGGCCGCGCTGCGCCTCAACATCCCGACCGTCTTCGTCTCCGGCGGGCCCATGGAGGCCGGCAAGGCCACCCTGGTGGACGGCACGGTGCGCAAGCTCGACCTGGTCGACGCGATCTCGCAGGCCGTCAACGAGAACGTCTCCGACGAGGACATCGCGATCATCGAGGAGAACGCCTGCCCGACCTGCGGCTCGTGTTCCGGCATGTTCACCGCCAACTCGATGAACTGCCTCACCGAGGCCATCGGCCTCTCGCTGCCCGGCAACGGCTCGGTGCTCGCCACCCACACCGCCCGCCGCGCCCTCTACGAGGCCGCCGGCCGGACCGTCGTAGAGATCACCAACCGCCACTACGGCCAGGACGACGCCTCGGTGCTCCCGCGCGCGATCGCCACCCGCGCGGCCTTCGAGAACGCCATGGCCCTGGACATCGCCATGGGCGGCTCGACCAACACCATCCTGCACCTGCTCGCCGCCGCCCAGGAGGCCGAGCTGGACTTCGACATGCGGGCCATCGACGCGGTCTCCCGCCGGGTGCCCTGCCTCTCCAAGGTCGCGCCGAACGGCTCGTACTACATGGAGGACGTCCACCGGGCCGGCGGCATCCCGGCCATCCTCGGCGAGCTGTACCGCGGCGGGATGCTCAACGAGGACGTCCACACGGTGCACTCCGGCTCGCTCGCCGAGTGGCTCAAGACCTGGGACGTGCGGGGCGGTTCGCCGTCCGCGGAGGCCGTCGAGCTGTGGCACGCCGCGCCCGGCTGCGTCCGCTCCGCCGAGGCCTTCTCGCAGTCCGAGCGCTGGGAGTCGCTGGACACCGACGCCGCCGGGGGCTGCATCCGCAGCGTCGAGCACGCCTACTCGGTGGAGGGCGGCCTCGCCGTCCTGTACGGCAACCTCGCCGAGGACGGCTGCATCGTGAAGACCGCCGGCGTCGACGAGTCGATCTGGACGTTCAGCGGCCCGGCCGTCGTCGTGGAGTCGCAGGAGGACGCGGTCGAGGCGATCCTCGCCAAGCGGGTCAAGGAGGGCGACGTCGTCGTCATCCGCTACGAGGGCCCCAAGGGCGGTCCGGGCATGCAGGAGATGCTCTACCCGACCTCCTTCCTCAAGGGCCGGGGCCTGGGCAAGGCCTGCGCGCTGGTCACCGACGGCCGCTTCTCCGGCGGCACCTCGGGCCTGTCCATCGGCCACGCCTCCCCGGAGGCCGCCTCCGGCGGGACGATCGCCCTGGTCGAGGACGGCGACACCATCGCCATCGACATCCCGGGCCGGAGGATCTCCCTGGAGGTGCCCGCCGAGGTGCTGGACGAGCGCCGCCGCGCGCTGGAGGCCGGCGGCGGCTACCGCCCGAAGAACCGCGACCGCCAGGTCAGCCAGGCGCTGCGCGCCTACGCGGCGATGGCCACCTCCGCCGACAAGGGCGCCGTGCGCGACGTGAGCAAGCTGGGCTGAGCCCGCTGCCGGGCGGCCGCCCGGCAGGCCGGCTGGGCCCGGCCCGACGACAACGGCGGAGGAGCCGTCCCGCAGTCCGGGACGGCTCCTCCGCCGCTTGCGGCGTCCGGGGGATAATCGACCCCGTGAACGAGCAGCCCCCCGCCCCCGCCCCCCAGCCCGTCGGCGCCCCCGAGCCGGACCCGATCCGCTGGTTCGGCACCAGCTGGGTCGAGCGGGACAACGGCTACTGGCTGCGCCGCGTCGCGGTGTCGGCCGGTGCGCTGGTCGCCGCGGCGGCCGGTGCGTTCGCGCTGCGCCTCGGCGTCGAGGGCGTCGCCCTCTCCGACAGCGGCGGCTTCCTCAACGGGCTGCTGACCGCGGCCATCGCGATCTGTTCGCTGATGGCCGCGCTGCGCACCTGGAAGGTGCTCACGGAGGGCAAGGACCGGCTGACCGGCTGGATGACGGAGGACCGCTCGCTCGGCGCGGTCTGGCTGATCGGCGGGGTCGGCTCGCTGCTCGCCTACTTCGTCCGCAGCCTCACCGAGGCCCCCGGCGAGGCGGTCAACCGGGCCGCCCACGAGCGGGCCCTCGCCCAGTACGGCAAGCGCCGGGCCGACCGCAGCGGCCGGCCCGGCGCCGGGGCGCCGGGCCGGGGCAAGCGCCGGCGCTGAGCGGTCAGTTCCGGCTGAGGGTGCCGCAGGCGGCGCTCTCCTGGATGTCCTTCGTCCGGTCGTAGGGGTCGGTGGCCGGCCCGGTCGGCGTGGAGCCGGGGTGGGCGAGCTCCGCGAACTGGTCGAACTGCGGGTGCAGGAAGCCGTCGTAGACGTCGCACGCGCTGTTGCCGATGTCCGACGAGGACTTGGCGAAGCTCAGCTTCTTCGGGTTGACCCGGTACCGGGCCGGGTCGTAGAAGCGGAAGTCCTCCTGCTTGCGGACGATGGTGCGGGTGGTCCAGGTGTCGCCCGCGACGTCCGCGGCCGGCAGCACCAGGCCCACCGGCTTGGCCGTGCCGCCGGACGGCGCGGCCGGCTGCTTCGTCGCCGGGGGAGCACTCGGCGCGGGCCGGGGGGAGGCGGCCCGCTGGGCGGCCTCCGGGCCCGGGCGCAGGGCGTACACGTAGGTGAAGTCGGTGTGCACCAGGACGCCCTTGTCGCCGTCGCCCTCGACGGTGATCCGGCCCTGCACCTTGACGGTGTCGGTCGCCAGGATCGCCTCGCGCGGGTCGAAGCGGGCGAAGTCCCTGGTGGGGTCGTGCTCCTCGGACGGCTTGGCCAGCGCGGCGTTCAGGTCGTCCTGCTGGTCCCGCTCCAGCATGGCCAGCGCGGCGTCCGGCCGCGCGCCGCCGATGACCTTGGGGTCCATGTTGGCCGCGGCGAGGTAGCCCTTCACCAGCGCGACCTGGGCGGCGACCTGGTCGGCGCCGAACACGCCGGTCGCGGCCGGCTCGTCCACGGGCTTGAAGTCGTCCATCGAGGTCGGCCAGCCCTCCACGGGGGAGCCCTTCCAGGGGTGGTCGACGGTCGGCTGCTGGTCGGCGGCCGCGGAGGGGGCGGCGGTGGGCTTCGCCGTCTCCGGGGCGACGGGGGCGGCCGGGGTGCGGGCGGCGGCCGGCCCGTTGCCGGAGCCGTTCCCGTAGCGGGTGTCGTACCAGCTGCGCAGCCCGTCGATGTTGAGCGCGGCGAGCAGCACGGCGATGGTGAGGACGACGTAGAGCGGCGCGCGCCACTCCGGCCGGCGGCGTGGGCGCGGATTGCCCCAGGCGTCGAGGGCCGGGGCCTTCGGCTTGCGGCCGAACCGGCGGCCGGCCGCCTTCGCCGGGCCGTCGTTGACGGAGCGGCGGCCGCCCGGATCGACCGGCGGGGTGTGCTTCCACCGGGCGGCCAGCATCCGGGTGCGCCCGGACTGCTCCTGGACGGTGGCGCCCTTGATGAACTCCTCGTCCAGGACGAGGTCGGCGAACGGGTCCTTCCCGCCCGCTCCGGACGGGTCGGACCCGCCCGGCTCGCGGCCCTCGGCGGGGCGCGGTTCCGGATCTTCGGCTATCGGCATCGCGCCAGTATGACGACGGGCGGTGACGATTCGTCGATCGGGGGCACACCATGTGGTGAACGCGTGTGCGGGGCGTGGCGTTTCACCCCTCCTTGCCCCGGTCTGTGTCGGTGTCAGTCCTTGCCGCGGGCCTGCTTCACCGACCCCACGACCCCGGCGACGGCCAGCAGGACGCCGGCCGGCAGCAGGGCCAGGAAGAAGGCGCCGAACAGGCTGGAGTCCCCGAGGAACCACTGCGCCAGCACGTCCAGCACGAGGAGCCCGCCGGCCGCCGGGAGGGCGGCCCGCCACGGGTGCTCGTTCGCCCAGCGGCGCAGCCGGCGGTCACCGGTGTCGCGGCGCAGCTGCCCGCCGACGGTGCCGACCAGGAAGAAGAAGAACAGGGCCCAGCCGGCCGGCCCGGCCAGCATGCCCAGTGACCAGTCCCCGGAGATCGCGTCGATCCCCAGGGCGGTCGCACCCACCACCGCACCGACCCCCGCGGCGGTCCGCCACGGGCCCACGGCCGCCGAGGCGACGGCGAGTTGCCGGTTCTCACGTCGGGACATTTCGTCGTGTGCCATGGCTCCACGGTGCGCCCGCGCGGACGCGGAGGCCATAGGGGATGCCCCGGACTTTCCCCTGAGGGGTCGGCTCGGGGCGGCGGCCGGTGGCCGGTGGCCGGTGGCGCGGCGGTGCGCCGGTGGCGCGGCGGTGCGCCGGTGGCCGGGCACCCGACCACCGGGGTGGGCGGACCACGGGCTGGACGGTCCCCGCGGCCGCCCCCGCACGGTG
>NZ_JBIALK010000011.1:162794-221434 GCF_042873275.1 Kitasatospora sp. NPDC004745
GCGCCGGTGGCGCGGCGGTGCGCCGGTGGCCGGGCACCCGACCACCGGGGTGGGCGGACCACGGGCTGGACGGTCCCCGCGGCCGCCCCCGCACGGTGCGAGGATGGCCGCAGTACCGAGGGTAAGGAGCGGCCATGGGCGCCAGCGCAGCACACGGACAGAAGATCGCCTTCCTGGGCACCGGCAAGATCGGCGAGGCCCTGCTCTCCGGTCTGCTGCGGGCCGGCAAGGACCCGGCGGACGTCCTGGTGACCGCCCGCCGCCCCGAGCGCGCCGCCGAACTGGCCGCCCGCCACGGCGTGGTGGTGGTCTCCAACGCCGAGGCGGCGAAGCTCGCCGACACCCTGATCCTGGCCGTCAAGCCGCAGGACATGGGCAGCCTGCTGGAGGAGCTGGCGCCGCACGTCGCCGCGGACCGGCTGGTGATCTCGGCCGCGGCGGGCGTCCCCACCGCCTGGTTCGAGGAGCGGCTGGCGGCCGGCACCCCGGTGGTCCGGGTGATGCCCAACACGCCCGTCCTGGTGGACGAGGGGATGAGCGTCATCTCCGGCGGCTCGCACGCGACGGAGGAGCACCTGGAGCGCGCCGAGGAGATCTTCAGCTCGGTCGGCAAGGCGCTGCGGCTGCCGGAGTCCCAGCAGGACGCGGCCACCGCGCTGTCGGGCTCCGGGCCGGCCTACTTCTACTTCCTGGTCGAGGCGATGACCGACGCGGGCATCCTGCTCGGTCTGCCCCGGCAGGTGGCGCACGACCTGATCGTGCAGTCCGCGATCGGCGCCTCGGTGATGCTGCGGGACTCCGGGGAGCACCCGGTGAAGCTGCGCGAGGCGGTCACCTCGCCGGCCGGCACCACCATCGCGGCCATCCGGGAGCTGGAGAACCACGGGGTGCGGGCCGCGCTGCTGGGCGCCCTGGAGGCGGCCCGGGACCGCTCCCGGGAGCTCGCCTCCGGCGGGAAGTAGCCGGACCCGGGACGCGTCCCGCGGATCACCGCCGGGGCGAGGTCCACGAGGCGCGCCCCGGGGGCGCCGAGTCCGCGCCGGGGCCCGCCGCGGCCCGGTGCGCGGAAAGTCGCTGTGCGGCCCCGTGCACGGAAGGCCCCTGCGCGGCCCCGTGCACGGAAAGTCCCTGCGCGACCCCTCCCGCAATCGCGGCCCACCCCCTACGCTCTCGCCAACATCGTCGTACCGGCCGGTAGCGAGGTCCCGCATGCGTGAGGCGCCACCCGCGACACCCGAGACACCCCCCGGGGCCCCGCCCGCGGCACCGCCCGCCCTGCGCGCCGGGCGGGCCGCGCTCGCGGTGAGCTTCCTGCTCCAGGGCGTCACCTTCGCCCTGCTGGTCACCTGCATCCCGGAGATCCAGCACCGGTACGGGCTGAGCGACGGCCTGCTGCCGGTCTTCCTGGCCGCCGTGCCGGTCCTCGCCGGGGTCGGCTCGATCACCTCCGAGCAGCTGGTGAAGCGCACGGGTGCCCGGGCCGTGCTGCGGGTGGTCCAGCCGCTGGTGTGCCTCAGCCTCGCGGGTGCCGGGCTCGGCGGCTCGCTCTGGCAACTCGCCCTCGCGCTGGGCGCGTTCGGGCTGCTGGTCGGGGCGCTGGACGCCAGCATGAACATGCTGGGGGTGGGGCTGCAGCACCGCTACGGCCGGTCGATCATGATCGGCTTCCATGCCGCGTTCAGCCTCGGCGGCATCGTGGGTGCGGCGGTCGCCGGGCTGGGCTCGCACTACGACCTGGGCCTGCCGGTGCTGTTCGGCACCGCCGCCGCGGTGATCGCCCCGCTGGCCCTGCTGACCGGTACCAGGTTCGCCGGGCCGGTCGAACTCGGCGACGCCGTCCGGGAGGCCGCCGAGGCCGCCGCCCGCTCCATCCCCTGGCGGCCGCTGCTGCCGCTCTGCCTGGCGATGGCGTTCGCGTACATCGCGGACGCCTCGGTCTCCAACTACAGCGTCAAGTACCTGACCGACGGCCTGGGCAGCGCCGAGGACGTCGCCAAGCTCTCCTACCTCGGCTACATGGTGGCGATGCTGCTCGGCCGGGCCCTGGGCGACCGCGCGGTGCAGCGCTGGGGCGCGGTCGCGGTGGTCCGGGCCGGTGCCGGGCTGGCCGCGCTCGGCTTCGCGCTGGCCGCCGCGGCGCCGGCGCCCTGGGCGGGCATCGCCGGGTTCACCGTGCTGGGCTTCGGCATCTGCGCGATCATCCCGCAGGTGTTCGCGGCCGGCGGCCGGCTGTTCCCGGCCGACTCGGACGCCGCGGTGGCGCGGCTGAACCTCTTCAACTACGTGGGGTTCCTGATCGGTTCGCCGCTGGTCGGGGCGCTGGCGGACGCCGGCTCGTACCGCTGGGCGCTGCTCGCCCCGATGCTGCTGGTGCTCGCCGTGCTGCCGCTGGCCGAGCGGTTCTCGCCGGCACCGGCGTTGGCCCCCGCCCCCGCCGGCTGAGGGCGGGGACGGGGGCGGGGCGGGGCGGGCAAGGGCGGGCGGGATCAGCCCAGGATCGTGGTCGCCAGGCTGGCGGTGCCGTAGGCCCAGCCCTGGTCCTGGGCGGTGGAGGTGCCGCCCACCTGGCCGAACTCGTAGTAGACGTAAGGCGCCCAGTTCACCGTGTACGGCGTGGTGGCGTCCCACGGCGGGGTGTCGGTGATCTTGACGGTGAGCGTGACGGTCTTGGTGGCACCCGGCACGATCGGCGCGTTGAAGTGGAAGCTGGCGCTGTTCCCGCTGGTCGTGCAGTCGACGGTGTCGCCGGCGCAGCCGGTGACGGTGAAGGCACCGTTCAGCTGGTTGGCCGGCCAGGTCGGCTGGATGGACTCGTAGGCGAAGTAGATGTCGCTGGTCTCGTTGTTGGTGAGGGCCAGCGTCAGGGTCAGCTGGTCACCGGCCTTCGCGGTCGACTTGTCGACGCTGAAGTTGGTCCCGTTGACCGTGGCGGAGGCCGGTTGGGCGGCAAAGAACACACCAAGTCCCAGTATTGCAGCGAGAATTACCCCAAGGCGTTGCACGCTGAATGGCTTCATGGCGGAGAGCATAGGTACTCGCACAGCTCTTGTCTGTACCGCCTCAACAAATCACCTCCACCGTTGCCGCACGCGCGCACCACACCTGCCGTACGCGCACCGCGTGACCAGCGCCGCGTCCGCCGCCCCGGCGCGCCCCGCGGGCGGCCCGGCCACCCCCACCCACTACGGTGGAGGCCATGCCCGAAGCCGAGCGTGACACCCCCTGCGGCCTGCACCTCTTCTGGGACGAGGCCGTCACCGCCTACGACTTCGGCCCCGGCCACCCGATGGACCCGACCCGGCTGGCGCTCACCATGCGCCTCGTCGAGGCCCTCGGCCTGGACGCCGGACCCGGGGTGACCGTCCGGGCCGCACCGCCGGCCGGCGAGTCCACCCTGCACCTGGTGCACACCCGGGAGTACGTGGAGGCGGTCAAGCACGCCGCCGCCCACCCCGAGCTGTCGGACCCCCGGCACGGGCTCGGCACCGACGACAACTGGGCCTTCCCGGCGGTCCATTCGGCCTCCGCGCTGATCGCGGGCCAGTCCGTGGCCGCCGCCGAGGCGGTCTGGCGCGGGGAGACCCCGCACGCGGTGAACTTCGCCGGCGGGCTGCACCACGCGATGCCCGCCAAGGCCTCCGGCTTCTGCGTCTACAACGACCCGGCGCTGGCCGTCGCCCGGCTGCTCGAACTCGGCGCCGAACGGGTCGCCTACGTCGACGTGGACGTCCACCACGGCGACGGCGTCCAGCAGGCCTTCTGGGACGACCCCCGGGTGCTCACCGTCTCGCTCCACGAGCACCCCGCCACGCTCTTCCCGCAGACCGGCTGGCCCACCGAGACCGGCGGCCCCGACGCCCCCGGCACCGCCGCCAACCTCGCGCTGCCGGCCGGCACCGGCGACGCGGGCTGGCTGCGCGCCTTCCACGCCCTGGTGCCCGAGCTGCTCGCCGCCTTCCGGCCGCAGGTGCTGGTCACCCAGCACGGCGCGGACACCCATCTGGAGGACCCGCTCGCCCACCTGGCCGTCACCGTGGACGCGCAGCGGCTGATCGCCGAGGAGCTGCACGGGCTGGCCCACCGGCTCACCGGCGGCCGCTGGATCGCCACCGGAGGGGGCGGCTACGCCGTCGTGGACGTCGTGCCGCGCAGCTGGACCCATCTCGTCGCCACCGCCGCCGGGCGGCCCGTCGACCCGGCCACCGAGACCCCGGAGGCCTGGCGCGCCGAGGTCTACCACCGCACCCGCCGCCCGGCCCCGCTGCGGATGACCGACGGCGCCCGGCCGGCCTGGCGCGACTTCGACGCGGGTTACGATCCGGCCGACCGGCTCGATCAGGCCATCCTGGCCAGCCGCCGCGCGGTGTTCCCCCACCACGGCTTGCTGGCCTGAAACCGGTCCGCCGGCTCCCGCCCTGCGTACGGGCGCTCCGGCGATCCGCCGAGTGACTACGTACTGCAACAGTCCTATCTCTCACCGTACGAGGACTGCACCTCCCCTCTTCCCACTGGTACCACCCATAACTACTCTGGGGATACACGTGTGCCGGTGGAGTCACCGGAGGGGAAGCCGGTGCCTTGCACACGGGTAAGGGTCGGGTGATGGTCATGAGTTCCGGCGAGCGTCCCCTGCAGGAAGTCGTCTTCCTGACCGTGGCGGAGGTTGCCTCGGTCATGCGGGTGTCCAAGATGACGGTGTACCGCCTGGTGCACAGCGGAGAGCTGCCGGCCATCCGGGTCGGACGGTCCTTCCGGGTGCCCCAGCAGGCGGTGCACGAGTACCTCAAGGAGTCCTACGTGCGGCTCGAGAGCGCGTAGACCGAGGGCGGCGGGGGCCGGATCCGCGACCGCGGATCCGGCCCCCGTTCGCCGCAGATTTTCCGCGTGTTTCCCGGTCATGGGGACCACGATTACGGCCCTGGCCCCGTGGACGGTAGGCTAGGCCCTCCGTCAGTCGTATGGACTCCGTCTCGTCACGGGCGAGAGTCTCAGTGAGCGAGGGTTGTTCCGTGGGCTCTGTCATCAAGAAGCGTCGCAAGCGTATGGCCAAGAAGAAGCACCGCAAGCTTCTGAAGCGGACTCGCGTTCAGCGTCGCAACAAGAAGTAAGCGCCCCCGGCCGCGCTCAGCGCGCCAGGCGCTTCCACCGCCCGCCCAGGCCCTCGCGGCCCGGGCGGGCGGTGTCGTTTCACGGCCCGGCCCGGCGGCGCGGTACGGTGCACGCAGGCCGCTCGGCTTCTGGGAATGGGGTGCAGCACCGTGGGCGTGGTCGTACTCGTCACCGGCGTGGCGCGCCATCTCGGTGCCCGCTTCGCCGCCGAGCTCCGCCGCCGACCGGGGGTGGACCTGGTGGTCGGCGTGGACGTGCAGCCGCCCGGGCTGCCGGTCGAGGAGCCGGACGGGCCCGCCGCCGAGTACCGCTTCCACCAGCTCGACCTGCGCCGGCCCGCGGTCTCCCGGGTGATCGCCGAGCACGGCGTGGACACCGTGGTGCACCTCAGCGTCAGCGCCACCGGTCTGGGCTCCACCAACCGCTCCGCGGTGAAGGAGTCCAACGTCATCGGCACCATGCAGCTGCTCGGCGCCTGCCAGAAGGCCCCCGGGGTGCGCCGCCTCGTGGTGAAGTCCACCACCGGCGTCTACGGCTCCGCGCCCCGCGACCCGGCGGTGTTCACCGAGCGGATCCAGCCGAAGAACCCGCCCGGCGGCGGCTTCGCCAAGGACGCCTCGGAGGTCGAGGGGTACGTCCGCGGCTTCGCCCGGCGCCGCCCGGACGTCGCGGTCACCGTGCTGCGCTTCGCCAACATCGTCGGCCCCCACGCGGACACCCCGCTCAGCGAGTACTTCGCGCTGCCGGTGCTGCCGACGGTGCTCGGCTACGACCCGCGGCTGCAGTTCGTCCACGAGGACGACGCCGTCGAGGTGCTCTGCCGGGCCGCCGGTGAGGCCGTTCCGGGCACCGTCAACACCGGGACGTTCAACGTGGCGGGGGAGGGTGTCCTGCTGCTCTCCCAGTGCGCCCGGCGGCTCGGCCGGCCGACGCTCCCGCTGCTGCTGCCCGCGATCAGCTGGATGGCCGGGATGGCCCGGCAGACCAGACTGGTCGACGTCTCGCCGGAGCAGCTGCGGCTGCTCACCCACGGCCGCGTGGTGGACACCACCCGGCTGCGCGAGACCTTCGGCTACCGCCCGGCCTTCACCACCACGGAGGCCTTCGCCGACTTCGCCGCCGCGCAGCGGCCCGGCCTGCTGCCGCCCGAGCGGCTCGCCGCCGTCACCGACCGGCTGGCGGGCCTGCTCGGCCCGGAGCGGGCCTCCGGCGAGCGGACCCGTACCGACCGCCCCCGTCCACCGAGGAGCTGAACCCGCGATGAGTGCCGCAGCCGAGAACGCGCCGGGCGAGGCGAGGGTCATCCCGATCGAGTCCGCCCCCAGCTGGACCGCGCCCGAGGGGCCCGGGCTGGCCGACCGCCTCGCCGACGCGGTCGGCGGGGCGCTGTCCGGACAGCTCGGTCCGGCCGCCACCCGGCTGTTCGGCAAGGGCTGGGAGGGCCGGGCCGCGGACCGGCTGGCCTTCCTGCGCCGCCGGATCACCGGCGACTACGAGGTGGACGAGTTCGGCTTCGACCGGGAGCTCACCGAGGAGGTGCTGCTCGGACTGCTGCGTCCGCTGGCCGAGAAGTACTTCCGGATCGACGTCCAGGGCGTCGAGAACATCCCGGCGGAGGGCGGCGCGCTGATCGTCGCCAACCACTCCGGGACGATCCCGCTGGACGCCCTGATGACCCAGGTCGCCATCCACGACCACCACCCGCAGCGCCGGCACCTGCGGATGCTCGCCGCGGACCTGGTGTTCGTCCTGCCGGGCGTCAACGAGCTGGCCCGCAAGGCCGGCCACACGCTGGCCTGCAACGAGGACGCCCAGGCGCTGCTGGAGCGCGGCGAGGTGGTCGGGGTCTGGCCGGAGGGCTTCAAGGGCATCGGCAAGCCCTTCGCCGAGCGGTACAAGCTGCAGCGGTTCGGCCGCGGCGGGTTCGTCTCCTCGGCGCTGCGGGCCGGGGTGCCGATCGTGCCCTGCTCGATCGTCGGGGCCGAGGAGACCTACCCGATGATCGGCAACGTGAAGACGCTGGCCCGGCTGCTGGGCCTGCCGTACGTGCCGATCACCCCGACCTTCCCGTGGCTGGGGCCGCTGGGCGTGCTGCCGCTGCCGACCAAGTGGACCATCAGGTTCGGCGAGCCGATCGCCTCCGACGGGTACCCGCCGGAGGCGGCGGACGACCCGATGCTGGTCTTCGACCTGGCCGACGAGGTGCGCGAGACCATCCAGCACACGCTCTACAAGCTGCTGGTGCAGCGCCGCTCGGTGTTCTTCTGACCCCGCCGCCCGCGGTCCGGTGAACGGCGCGGACGGCACGACCGAGGGCCCCGGCGGGGATCGCCGGGGCCCTCGACGCCGTTCGGTCAGCCGCCGAGGATCCGCAGCCCGGGCAGCAGGCCCGGGATCAGCGGGGGCACCTCGACGCCCTGGGGCTGGCCGCTGACCGGGGCGCTGGGCGTGCCGGTGGGCGGCTGGGGAACCTGCGGCGGGGCCGGGTCGGCGCTGGGCGAGGGCTTGCCGCCGGTGAGCCCGCTGGTGAGGTCTCCGACGAGCCCGTTGACGGCGTCCGGGGCACTGGTGGGCAGGGTGCTGGGCAGTCCGCCGCCCTTGGCGCCGCTGCCGCCGGGGGTGCTGGTCCCGCTGCTGGCCGGGGCCCGCTCGGTGCCGCCGGGGCGGCCCGCGCCGCCGCTCGCCCCGGTGCCGCCCTTCTGGGCCGGTCCGGTGTCGGGCGCGGTGCCCGGGTCGCCGGCCGTGGTGTCGGCGGGTGCGCCGCCGGTCGGTCCGGCCGTGCCGCCGCCCGCTCCGGTGCCGGTCTTCCCGCCGTTCTTGGTGGCGGGCGGGACCAGGCGCAGGGGCGCGACGTCCTCGCTTATGTCGTCGAAGAGCTGGCTCACCAGGTGGGCCTGCTGGGTGAGCTGGACCGGCAGCTGCCCCTCCAGTTCGGCCCAGCGGCCGTCCTCGTCGTGGGCGAAGCCGGCCAGGGCGCGCATCGGGTCGAGCGAGCCGTTGCTGCGGTAGACCGAGCGGAGCAGCTCGCGGCCCTTGAGGGCGTCGGCGTGCATGTCGTCCAGCGCGCGGCGGACCCGCTCGACGGTGCCCGGGCTGAGGGTGCTGCCCTGGTCGCCGTGGCCGACCAGCGTCCTGACCTCGCCGAGCCGGGTGGCGGCGTTGTCGAGCAGCAGTTCGCCGCGCTCGGAGTCGGTGTCCGCGAGGTCGAGCCGCAGCCCTTCCAGGCCGCGCTTCATGCCGTACAGCGTGTCCCCGGGGAGGGCGTTGGAGCTGGCCGCGGCGGCGCCGGCGAGGCTGCCGACGGCGAGCCCGGCGACCAGTCCGCCGATCGCGAACCGGCGGCTCCAGCGGCCGCGCGGTGCCGTCCGGATCGCCCGGTGCCGGCGCTGGCGGGGCACCGCCGCGCCCCCTCCGCCGGCGAAGGCCTGCTCGAACGCGGCCATCAGCTGGGCGCGTTGGACGGTCCGGACCTCCCGGTCCAGGGCCGGTCCGGGCAGGGCTCCCAGTACGTCGGTCAGCCCGACCAGTTCGGCCGTCGCGGCCGAACCGGAGCCGCCGGCAGCGGTGGTGGCCGATTCGGCGTCGTCCGCTCCGCGTAGCTCCGCCTGGTGGGCCTCCAGCGCCTCGGCGAAGGCCTTCGCCCGTCGGTGCTCCAGCACGTTTGCCGTCACGGGCCACACCTCCCTTCGTCGTTGTCGACACCCCGGCCTGCCGGACGGTTGCCTCGGCGGGCCAAAGCCACTCCATCGGGTGACAGGTCGCAATTCGGCTTGACCGCACGCCTGGTGGGGGCTTGCACGCTGGCCAACGAGTGGTGCGGGCGGTGGGTTACGCACGGCTGATCATCGGACCGACCGTTCACCCGGACGTGTCGGTCGCGCACGGATGGTGACGGGCCGGCGGGCCCGCCCTCCGCTATGCCGCCCGCGGTCACCGGCACCGCCGCCTCACCGCGCGTCCGGCGGCAGCAGCCTGGCCAGGGTTCGCACGGCGCGGTACTGGAGGGTCTTGATGGCGCCCTCGTTCTTGCCCATGATCCGGGCGGTCTCGGCCACCGAGAGCCCCTGCAGGAAGCGGAGCGTGACGCACTCCTGCTGCTGCGGGTTGAGCCGGCGCACCGCCTCCAGCAGGGCGGCGTTGGAGAGCGACTCCAGCACCGACTCCTCCGGGCTGCGCTCGCACTCGTTGGAGTCGAGCATCTCGCCGGTGGTCACCTCCAGCCGGAACCGGCTGGACTTGAAGTGGTCCGCGACGAGGTTCCGGGCGATGGTCACCAGCCAGGCGCCGAAGTCCCGGCCCTGCCAGGTGAAGGTGCCGATCCGGCGCAGCGCCCGCAGAAACGTCTCGCTGGTGAGGTCCTCGGCGGTGGCCCGGCTGCCGACCCGGTAGTAGATGTAGCGGTAGACGGTGTCCGCGTAGTGGTCGTACAGCCGGCCGAAGGCCTCGCTCTCGCCGGCCTGGGCGCGCTCGACCAGCTCCATGATCGGGTTGTGCTCGGTCTCGTAGCCGGGGCTGGGTGCCGTCCGGGTGCGGCCGCGGCCGACGCCGGCGGTGCCGCTGCGGCCGCGCGAGCCGGTGCCGGTGGAGCCGGCGGCGGTGGTCCGCAGCGCCAGGCCGGCGGCCTGCGGCTGCCCGAACGGAACGCCGGCGGGCACGAGTTGGGGCGAGACGGAGAGCTGGCTGCGGAGCAGGCTGCGCAGCAGGTCCAGGCCGGTGGAGATCTGCCGGTCGGTGGCGGGGCGACCGCGGAGGCCGGTGCGGGGACGCAGGGGCGCGGACGACGGGCGGGAGGGTGCAGGCGCGTCGTTCCGGACGGGTGGGTACACGGGACTCCCAGAGGCAGAACTGTGGACGGATCACCTCCGCCTGCGCGGAGAGCACGCCCGCGCCGCCCGTTCGAGCGGGGCGCGTGGGTGACGTGCATCCAGGAGAGAATAACGCTTTGTGCAATGACAGCTACACCGTGTGGTCGAAGTGGTCGCTTGGGATCCATTTGGCGCGCATATTCGGCTGACACTGACCGAAGCTGTCATCGTTCATCCGGCTCAACGTGATCGAACGGGCGCTCAGGGTGACCAATTCGGTGGTCCGGCGGGCGGTTTCCCTGTCTTGGCGCTCGGCAACCCCCGACTTTCCCGGCCTGGCGAACGATCAGAACCGGTCACCGGCTTGCAAGTTCGCTCATGGCGTCCGGAAAGCCCTGTGGCGGGCGGCAGTTCGCCCGTACGAGGGTCCAGGTCAGAGCCCCCGTTGACGGCTGGTCGCCCGCACGGGGGAGGTCCGCCCGGGGGTGGTCGGAGGCGGGAGGAGGCGGTCGGAGGAGCGCCCGGGAACGGCCGTCAGGCGCAGCTGCGGCGCCGGTGCAGGGCCACCGCGGCGGCCGTCGCGCCGGCGAGCACCCCGACCGCGACCGCCGCCGGCAGGCCCACCCGGGCCGCCTTCCGGCCGGTCCGGAAGTCCCGTACCCGCCAGCCCTGCGCCCGGGCGTGGCGGCGCAGCGCGCCGTCCGGGTTCACCACGTACGGGTGGCCGACCAGCGAGAGCATCGGGATGTCGTTGGCGGAGTCGCTGTACGCGGCGCAGCGGTCCAGGTCCAGGTGCTCGCGGCGGGCCAGCGCCCGCACCGCGGCGGCCTTGGCGGGCCCGTGCAGCAGCTCGCCGACCAGGCGGCCGGTGTAGCGGCCGCCCTCGGCCTCGGCGACGGTGCCCAGGGCCCCGGTCATGCCGAGCCGCCCGGCGATCACCCTGGCGACCTCCAGCGGGGCGGCGGTGACCAGCCAGACCCGCTGGCCGGCGTCCTGGTGCATCTGCACCAGGGCGCGGGTGCCGGGCCAGATCTTGTCGGCGACGACCTGCTCGAAGACCTCCTCGCAGAGCACCTCCAGGTCGGCCGTGCTCTTGCCCGCGACGATGCCGAGGGCGGTGTGCTGGGCGTCCGAGATGTGGTCCGGGTCCTCGGCGCCGTGCAGCCGGAACCAGGCCTGCTGCCAGGCGAACCGGGCGATGTCCCGGCGGGTGAGGAAGCCGCGGCGGTAGAGGCCGACGCCGAGGTAGAAGATCGCGGCGCCGCGCAGGATGGTGTTGTCGCAGTCGAAGAAGGCGGCGGCCCGGGGGTCGTCCGGCTCGGGGGTGTGGTTCCCGGCCGGCGCCTTGGGGGCCTTCCCGGGGCGGTCCTCGGCGCCTTCCGCGGCGGGGCCCCCGGTGCCGGCGTCCGGTTGCGGCTCGGCCCGCAGGGCGGCCTCCGCCGCCTCGGCGGCGGCCTCGCCCGCCAGGGCGGTCCGCTCGCTGGGGGAACGCCTCGCCTGGGTGAGCCTTCGGAGCACGGCCATGTCATCGAGCATAGCCAGCCGGGCGAGGAGCGGCCGTGACGGCGGCGTGCCCGTGCGGTGAACACCGGGCGGCGCCCCCGGCCGGCCCGGGGGTCGGGCGGCCGGGGCCGGGGCGGTGGCCGGTCGGGCGCACAATGGCCCGGTGAGCCCACTGCTGCGACGTGACAAGAGCCCCCGGCCCTCGCCGGCCGACCGCACCGTGACCCTGGTCGGCAAGCCCGGCTGCCACCTGTGTGACGAGGCCAGGGAGGTGATCGTCCGGGTGGCGGGCGAGCTGGGCGCGAGCTTCGAGGAGAAGGACATCACGCAGGACGAGGAGCTGTACCGGCGCTACTGGGAGCAGATCCCGGTCACCCTGATCGACGGGCGGCAGCACGACTTCTGGCGGGTCGACGAGCGCCGCCTGCGCGCCGCGCTCGGCGGCTGACCGGCCCTCCGCGGCGCCTTCGCGCCCCCGCCACTCGGCGGGGGCGCTTCGCCGAATCGTTGCCAAAGACACCCCGGTTCGGCTTGGGCCGGGGCCGCTTCGTCGGCTTACGATCGAACGCGTTTGCGCCCGAGGGGGGCTGAGCACACGAGGAGTGCCGCCATGCTTCCCGGTCCGACCCCTGGGACGCCCGAAGCCCCGTCGGGGGCGGGGGGCTTCGCCGTGGTGGACGTGGAGGCGACCGGCCGCAGCCCGTGGCGGCACCGGGTGGTCGAGATCGCCGTGGTGCTGCTGGACGAGGGGCTCCGCCCGGAGGCGGAGTTCGCCACCCTGCTCGACCCGCTGGGCCCGGTCGGGCCGACCCACGTGCACCGGATACACCAGGCGGACGTCGAGGGCGCCCCGCGCTTCCGGGAGATCGCCCCGCAGCTGCTGGAGCTGCTGGCCGGCCGGGTCCTGGTGGGCCACCACGTGAGCTGCGACCACGCCTTCCTCGAGCGCGAGTTCGCCCGGATCGGCGTGCCGCTGCCGCCCGTCCCCCTGCTCTGCACGATGCGGCTGGCCGGCGCCCACCTCCCGGAGGCCCGCGGCCACGGCCTGGCGGCCTGCGTGGAGGCGGCGGGCCTGGGCTGGTACCCGGCGCACACGGCGCTGGGCGACGCCCGGGTGACGGCCGAGCTGCTGCGGTACTGCGCGGGGGTGCCGGGCTGCCCGCCGGACGACTGGGCGGGCCCGCTGCGGGAGGCGGCGCGGGTGCCGTGGCCGAGGCTGGGCCGGGCCCGCTCCAGGCCCTCCGGGGCGCCCGTCCCGTTGATGCGGCGGGAGGCGCCGTATGGTCCGTGGCTGCCCGGGGTACCTGCCCCGGCAGTGGTGCTGTCGGACCGCGGTGCTATGGGGTCGACGGCGTGATGCGCATCACTGTGCGGGGACAAATCGGACACCATCTTTGTGCACACGTTCACAAACGCATAGCCTGGCTGCCTAAGCCCAGCTTCACCCACAGGAGCACCGTGGCAATCGGCCGATCACCACAGAGCAGTTCGCAGACGCCCGAGCAGGGCGCCGCGCGCCGACCCTCGCGTGCCCGGGGCATCCCGGAGGCGACCGTCGCCCGCCTGCCCCTCTACCTGCGGGCGCTCACCGCGCTGTCCGAGCGCTCGGTGCCGACCGTCTCCTCCGAGGAGCTGGCCGCCGCGGCCGGGGTGAACTCGGCCAAGCTGCGCAAGGACTTCTCCTACCTCGGCTCCTACGGCACCCGCGGCGTCGGCTACGACGTCGAGTATCTCGTCTACCAGATCTCCCGCGAGCTCGGCCTGACCCAGGACTGGCCGGTCGTCATCGTCGGCATCGGGAACCTCGGCCACGCCCTCGCCAACTACGGCGGCTTCGCCTCCCGCGGCTTCCGGGTGGCGGCCCTGCTGGACGCCGACCCCAACGTGGTCGGCAGCAGCGCGGCCGGCCTGCCGGTGCGGCACATGGACGAGCTGGAGTCGATCGTCGAGAGCCAGCACGTCTCGATCGGCGTGATCACCACCCCGCCGGGCGCCGCCCAGCAGGTCTGCGACCGGCTCGTCGAGGCCGGCGTCACCAGCATCCTCAACTTCGCCCCGACCGTGCTGACCGTCCCGGACGGCGTGGACGTGCGCAAGGTGGACCTCTCCATCGAGCTGCAGATCCTGGCCTTCCACGAGCAGCGCAAGGCCGGCGAGGAGCCCGACCAGCCCGAGTCGGTGCTGGACCGCGCCCCGGGCCCGGTCCGTGCGGCCGCCGCCAAGCTGCGCCGCGCGGCCGGCGGCAGCGGCAAGGGCCGCGGCACCGCCGAGTCCGCGGCCAAGGAGCAGCCCGAGCAGGGCAAGGGCAAGTCCGCCAAGGGCGGCGACGGAGATCGCTCCGCGGTGATGCCCGCATGATCGAGAACCGTGGGACCAGGGGGCGGGCATGAGTCTTCTCGTCGTTGGACTGAGCCACCGCACGGCGCCGGTCGGCGTGCTGGAGCGCGCCGCCCTGACGGGCGAGGTGCCGACCCGGCTGCTGCACGACGCGGCCGCCACCGCGACGGTCGGCGAGGCCGCGCTGCTCAACACCTGCAACCGGATCGAGCTGTACGCGGACGTGGACAAGTTCCACGCCGGCGTCGCCGAGCTGTCGCTGCTGCTCGCCCACCACAGCGGGGTGGACCTGGAGGAGCTGACCTCCCACCTGTACGTCCACTACGAGGACCGCGCCGTCCACCACCTCTTCTCGGTGGCCTGCGGCCTGGACTCGATGGTCGTCGGCGAGGGCCAGATCCTCGGTCAGCTGCGCGACGCCCTGGCCAAGGCGCAGGAGGAGCACACCGCCGGCCGCGGCCTGAACGAGCTGTTCCAGCAGGCGCTGCGGGTCGGCAAGCGGGCGCACAGCGAGACCGGCATCGACAAGGCCGGCCAGTCGCTGGTCACCTTCGGCCTGGAGCAGGTCGCGGCGGGCGCCGGCGAGATCGCCGGCAAGCGGGCGCTGGTGGTCGGAGCGGGCTCGATGAGCTCGCTGGCCGCCGCCACCCTGGTCCGCGCCGGCGTCACCGACCTGCTGATCGCCAACCGGACCCCGGCCCGCGCCGAGCGTCTGGTGGAGATCCTCGGCCCCGGCGCGGCCCGCACCCTGGACCTCGCCAAGGTGCCCGAGGCGCTGGCCGACGTCGACCTGGTGATCTCCTGCACCGGCGCCGCCGGCGTGGTGATCCGGGCCGGGGACGTGGCCGCGGCGGTCGCCGCCCGGACGTCCGGCGAGCCGCTCGCGCTGCTCGACCTGGCCATGCCGCGCGACGTCGACCACGCCGTGCACGAGCTGCCCGGCGCCCTGCTGGTCGACCTGGAGAGCCTCTCCCACGCGCACGCCGCCAGCCCCGGCGCCGGCGACGTCGACCAGGTCACCCGGATCGTCGCCGACGAGGTGGCCGCCTTCGGCGCCGCCCAGCGGGCCGCCCGGATCGCGCCGACCGTCGTCGCGCTGCGCTCGATGGCCTCCGACGTGGTCGCCGCCGAGCTGGGCCGGCTGGACTCCCGGCTGCCCGACCTGGACGAGCGCTCCCGCGCCGAGATCACCCAGACCGTCCGCCGGGTCGTCGACAAGCTGCTGCACGCCCCGACCGTCCGGGTGAAGCAGCTGGCCGCCGAGCCCGGGGGCGCCTCCTACGCGGACGCCCTGCGCGAGCTCTTCGACCTCGACCCGGCAGCCGTGCACGCCGTGTCGGGCACCCCCGTCGGCGGACCCCAGCCCTCGGGCGGGGGCGCCAGATGAACCGTCAGCCATCCCACGAGTACCACCGGGACGATCACCTCATGAATGGTCAACCGATCACGGAGCAGGCTCCGGCAGCCACCGCGACCCTGCGGCTCGGCACCCGGCGCAGCGCGCTCGCCATGGCCCAGTCGGGCATGGTGGCCCGCGAGGTCACCCGGGTCACCGGGCGCCCCGTCGAGCTGGTGGAGATCACCACCTACGGCGACACCTCCCGGGAGGCGCTGGCGCAGATCGGCGGCACCGGCGTGTTCGTCTCCGCGCTGCGGGACGCGCTGCTGGAGGGCCGGATCGACTTCGCCGTGCACTCGCTCAAGGACCTGCCCACCGCCGCGCCGGAGGGCCTGGTGCTGGCCGCCGTCCCCGAGCGCGAGGACGTCCGGGACGCCCTGGTCGCCGCCGAGGGGCTCACCCTGGACGAGCTGGTCGAGAAGCTGGCCGGCGCCGGCCGCCCGGCCCGGATCGGCACCGGCTCCCCGCGCCGGATGGCCCAGCTGAACGCCTGGGCCACCGCCCGCGGCGCCCAGCTGGAGACCGTCGCGATCCGCGGCAACGTGGACACCCGGATCGGCTACGTGACCGGCGGCGAGCTGGACGCGGTGGTGCTGGCCACGGCCGGCCTCAACCGGCTCGGCCGCGGCGCCGAGATCTCCCAGCACCTCGACCCCGACCTGATGATCCCGGCCCCCGGCCAGGGCGCGCTCGCGATCGAGTGCACCACCGCCGACACCGGACTGGCCGCCGCGCTCGCCGCCCTGGACCACGCCCCCACGAGGGTCGCCGTGGCCGCCGAGCGCGCCCTGCTGGCCACCCTGGAGGCCGGCTGCTCGGCCCCGGTGGCCGCGCTGGCCACCTGGGTCCGGCCGAACGAACTGCGGCTGGAGGGCGTGGTCGGAGACCCCGACGGCGCCACCCTGCTGAAGATGACCGCCAACGGTCCGATCGTCCTCGACGAGACCGCCGAGCAGCACGCGACGGCCCTCGGCCGTGCGCTGGCCGCCCGGCTGCTCGACGCGGGCGCGGCCACCCTGATGGGGGAGCGAGCCCGATGAGCCCCACCGCCGCCACCGACACCCCGTTCCCGGGCGGCCAGTCCGCCGCCGGACGGTGCACCTTCCTGGGCGCGGGCCCCGGGGACCCGGGGCTGCTGACCCTGCGCGCGGTCGAGGTGCTGTCCTCGGCCGACATCCTGGTCGCCGACCCGCTGACCGCCGCCGCGGTGCGCACCCACTGTCCGGCCGGTGTGCAGGTGCACACCCCGGCCGCCGAGGGCACGGACTTCGACCTGACCGGCCTGGTCGCCGAGGCCGTCCGGGCCGGCAAGCACGTGGTCCGCACCGTCGACGGCGACCCGGGCCTGGACGGCTGCGCCGCCGAGGAGATGCTCCGCTGCGCGGGCGACGGGATCCCCTTCGAGGTCGTCCCGGGCGTCGCCCAGTCGGTCGGCGTCCCCGCCTACGCGGGCGTCCCGCTGCGCGGCGCGGCCGGCACCGACGTGCGCTTCGTGGACGGCGCCGCGCTGCTGGCCGGCAGCCCGGTGGACCTGGGCGCGCCGGAGACCACCCTGGTGGTCCGCACCACCCTGGGCCAGCTCCCGGCCACCGCCAACGCACTGGTCGCCAACGGCCGCAAGCCGGAGTCGGCGCTGAGCGCCACGCTCTCCGGCACCACCACCCGCCAGCGGACCTTCACCTCCACGCTGTCCGCCATCGCGGCCGACCTGAAGGCCGCCCGGGTGCTGCCCTCGCCGGTCTCCGCCCCGGTGGACCCGGCGACCTCGGTGATAGCCGTGGTGGGCGAGCAGGTCGTCCACCGTTCCTCGCACTCGTGGTTCGAGACCAAGCCGCTGTTCGGCTGGAACGTGCTCGTGCCGCGCACCAAGGAGCAGGCGACCGGCCTCTCCGAGCAGCTGCGCTCCTACGGCGCGGTGCCGCAGGAGGTGCCGACCATCGCGGTCGAGCCGCCGCGCACCCCGCAGCAGATGGAGCGGGCCATCAAGGGCCTGGTCACCGGCCGCTACGAGTGGATCGCCTTCACCTCGGTGAACGCCGTCCGCGCCGTCCGGGAGAAGTTCGAGGAGTACGGGCTGGACGCCCGGGCCTTCGCCGGGATCAAGGTCGCCGCCGTCGGCGAGACCACCGCGCAGGCCCTGGTGGACTTCGGTGTGAAGCCGGACCTGGTGCCCTCCGGCGAGCAGTCCGCCGCCGGTCTGCTCGAGGACTGGCCGCCGTACGACCCGGTCTTCGACCCGATCGACCGGGTGCTGCTGCCGCGCGCCGACATCGCCACCGAGACCCTGGTGGCCGGCCTGGTCGAGCTGGGCTGGGAGGTCGACGACGTGACGGCGTACCGGACGGTGCGCGCCTCGCCGCCGCCGGCCGAGACCCGCGAGGCGATCAAGGGCGGCGGCTTCGACGCGGTGCTCTTCACCTCCTCCTCGACCGTCCGCAACCTGGTCGGCATCGCCGGCAAGCCGCACAACGTGACGGTCATCGCCTGCATCGGCCCCGCCACCGCCAAGACCGCCGAGGAGCACGGCCTGCGGGTCGACGTGATGGCCCCGGCGCCGTCGGCGGCCGCGCTGGCCCAGGCGCTGGCGGACTTCGGGGCCAAGCGCCGGGACACCGCGACGGCGGCCGGCGAGCCGGTCTACCGGCCCAGCGAGCGCCGTCCGGGTTCGCGCCGCAAGGCCCGCTGACACCCCGGCCGGGGGCGGTGATCCGCCGCCCCCGGCACTGCACAACCGTTCGGAGAGAGAAGCCGTGTCCGCTGAATTCCCGTACGTTCGCCCGCGCCGGCTCCGGCAGAGCCCGGCGATGCGCCGGCTGGTCGCCGAGACCCGGCTGCACCCGGCGGAGCTGATCCTGCCGCTGTTCGTCCGCGAGGGCGTCCGCGAGCCCGTTCCGGTGAGCTCGATGCCGGGCGTCGTCCAGCACACCCGGGACACCCTGCGCAAGGCCGCGGTCGAGGCGGCCGAGGCCGGTCTGGGCGGCCTCATGCTGTTCGGCGTGCCGCAGGTGCAGGACGCGACCGGCAGCGAGGGCACCAACCCGGACGGCATCCTGCAGCAGGCCATCCGGGACGTGGTCTCCGAGGTCGGCGACTCCCTGGTGGTCATGTCGGACCTCTGCCTGGACGAGTACACCGACCACGGCCACTGCGGCGTGCTGGCCGCCGACGGCAGCGTGGACAACGACGCCACCCTGGAGCGCTACGCCGAGATGGCCCGGGTGCAGGCGGACGCCGGCGTCCACCTGGTCGGCCCGTCCGGCATGATGGACGGCCAGATCGCGGTGATCCGGCGGGCGCTGGACGAGGCCGGGCACCAGGACGTGGGCATCCTCGCCTACACGGCCAAGTACGCCTCGGCGTTCTACGGCCCGTTCCGGGAGGCCGTCGGCTCCTCGCTCAAGGGCGACCGCAAGACCTACCAGCAGGACCCGGCCAACGCCCGCGAGTCGCTGCGCGAGCTGGAGCAGGACCTCGCCGAGGGCGCCGACCTGGTGATGGTCAAGCCGGCCATGGCCTACCTGGACGTCCTGCGCCAGGTCGCCGACGCCTCGCCGGTGCCGGTCGCCGCGTACCAGGTGTCCGGCGAGTACGCGATGGTCGAGGCGGCCGCCGCGAACGGCTGGATCGACCGGGAGCGCATGATCATGGAGACGCTCACCTCGATCCGCCGGGCCGGTGCCCAGCAGATCCTCACCTACTGGGCCGCCGAGGCCGCCGCGCTGCTGGACTGACGTCCCGTCCCGGATCGCGCCGGGCACGCCGAAGGCCGGGCCCCTCCCCGCAGGAGGGACCCGGCCTTCGCCGTCTGCTACCAGCCGCCGACGTGCGCGAAGCCTTCCTCGCCGCCGATGACGTCCTCGGAGGTCGCGGCGCCCCAGCCCGCACCGCCCGCGGCGACGTGCGAGGTGTGGGCGATGCCCCACCAGTCGCCGGCGACGAACGGGTGGTGGCCGGAGGCCGCGAACTCGCCGCCGCCCGCCAGGCCGACGTGCGCGAACGCCGGGGTGGCGGCACCCGCCAGCGCCAGCGCGGCGGTGACGGTCAGCGCGGCCTTGGCCAGCTTGCTCTTCATGGGTTCTGCCTCTCTGTCGGAGCGCCCCCGGGGGGCGCCCTGCCTCTGACACGTGATCACATCCGGTCGTGGGGGGCGGCGCCCCACGCGCCGCCCCCGACGACCGGTCACCCGGCCGGTCCCACCCGTGCGGGCGGACCGCCGGGAACCTCGTCCGCAGAGCCCGGAGGGCCCGGGGAGACGTACCTCCCCGGGCCCTCCGTCCGTACCAGGCCCCTTGATCAGCCGATCAGGTGCGAGACACCCGCGTCGCCCGAGGACTGGGTGTTCTGGCCGACGTTGCAGATCTGCTTCGGGGTGCTGTTCAGGACGGGCACCTCGACCGGAACCGCGACGCCGACCACGGCGACGGCGATGTTGTGGACCTCCGGCAGGCAGATGTTCGCGTTGTCCAGGGTGTGGAAGTTCGGGCTGCCGTTGCCGTGGGTGCCGGTCTGGTTGGTACCGCCGTTGCCCTGGACGGAGGTGGCGGCGCCGTCCGAGTCGACGATGGCGGAGGCCGAGCCGGCGGACATCGCGATGGCGGCGGCGGCCAGGCCGGCGGCGGCGAGGGACTTCTTGATCATTTCCGGTTTTCCTCTCGAGGGGTGAATCGGGGAGCGATTCGAAGGGTGGATCGGGGGGGAGTGCGGCTGGGGGAGCGTCAGCCGACGAGGTGGGACACGCCCGCGTCGCCGTGGCTCTGGGTGCCCTGGCCCTGGGTGCAGTACTGCTTGCCACCGCTGTTGGCGATCGGGACCTCGACCGGGACGGCCACACCGAGAACGCCGACGGCGATGTTGTGGATCTCGGGGAGGCAGACGTTCGCGTTGTCCAGGAAGTGGAAGTTCGGGCTGTTGTTGCCGACGGTGCCGGTGAAGTTGGTACCGCCGTTGCCCTCGATGGAGGCGGCGGCGCCGTCCGCGTCCCCGATGGCCGAGGCGGGCGCGGCGGCGGCGGCCAGCGCGGCGACGGCCAGGCCGGCGGCGGCGAAGGACTTCTGGATCATGGGGAGATCCCTCTCTGAAATGCTCTTGGTTTCCGTGCGTACAACGCGTAGAACGCTCAGACCCGGTCTGCAGTCACTGACGTCCAGATCAAAGAATGACGGCACGGAAGGTTACGGGCATTTTTTAAAACAGTCCGGGAGGCGCGTCGAGGGGTGGTTTCCGGTCGGATTATTAGGCCGAACCGGTTAACCGCCGCAATCCGGGCTCACCGTCACTCGTTGAGGCAGATTGCTTTCCGGCTGCGGCCCCGCAGCCCTCCCCGAAGGAACGGTGAAAAGCATGAAGTTCTCCAAGCGGGCCGGCGCGATGCTGCTGGCGGTCGGTGCGGGCGTGCTCGCCTCCCAGGGAGCGGCCTCCGCCGCCCCGGCCGTGAGCCCCGACCAGGTCGGAGCCCTGGAGGACAAGCTGGCCACCCAGCAGGTCCCGGCCGACGTGCCGCTCACCCCGCTGGGCAGCCGCGTCACGGCCGGCATCCCCACCTCGCTGGTCATGCCGCCGGCCGGCCGGACCACCGACAACGGGCTGCTCCCGGACCACCTGGTGCCCCAGCTGGCCACCGGCAAGGTCGGCCCGAGCGCCAAGGCCCAGTTGCCGCTCCCGCTGGTCGACCAGGGCGCCGACCTCGGCGAGGTGCTGCTGGAGGCCCCGGCCGCGCCGCTCCAGGCCAAGACGCCCGGCCTGGACGTGGGCAAGCCGCTGTCCCTGGTGCACGACGGCACCGGCCAGCTCGCCGACGGCCGGATCCGGGTGGACGAGGTGGACCCGCGCCTGGTGCCCGGTGCCGTGCAGACCGTCCCCGGGGCCACCGCGAGCCTGGGCGGCGACGAGAGCCGGCTCTCCGTCACCGACGAGGCGAACGCGCTGGCCACCACCACCACCGCGACCGCCACCGGCGTCCTGCAGCAGACCGACGCGACCGACACGGCGACCTCGACCGTCACCGGCCTCGTCCGGCAGAGCGGTCTGGCCGACCTCACCCGGCTCTGAGCTCACCCGGCTCTGAGCCGGTCGGGCACCGGCCCGACGCGCCGGAGCCCGGCACCCCTGGCCACCAGGCGGGGTGCCGGGCTCCGGCGCGTCCGCGCCCTCAGCCCGGCAGGGCGCCGGTCAGCCCGCCGACCAGCGGGAGGTCCTTGACCCCGCCGCCCGCGCTCAGCGGTCCGGTCAGCGTGCCGGTGCCCACCGGGGCCAGGCCCTGGTCCGGCTGCACGGTCGCACCGTTGTTGAGCACGTCGGCGGAGGAGTTGGCCCACGGGTCCAGGCGCAGGCTCTTGATCGGCGCGACGCCGTAGCCGAGCCCGGAGGTCGTGCCGTTCAGCGCCTGGCCGACGTCGGTCTTGGCCAGCGTGGCCGGCCCGGGTGCGGGGCCCGCCGCGGGGGCGGCCTGCGCCGAGCCCGCACCGAGCAGCATCGCGGCGCCGACGGCGGCGGCCACGCCAGCCCCACCCTTCTTCGAAACCATGCGGTATCACCCTTCGGTGGATCGGGGGCCCGGTCGGCCACCGGGCGCCGGGGACGCCGAACTGCCCCCCGGCCGGCTGGTCGGGGGGCAGTTCGGCCGGAACGCGTGCCGATCGGGGATCAGCAGTCGTCCGCGTGCTGCGGGTGCATCTCGGCGTTGGCGCAGCTGTTGCCGAAGGCCGGGTTCAGGGCGCCGATGACGTTGATGCTGTTGCCGCACAGGTTGACCGGGATGTGCACCGGGATCTGGATCTGGTTGCCGGAGGCGACACCGGGGGAACCGGCGGCCACGCCCTCGGCGCCCGAGCTCGCGGCGGCGGAGCCGGCCGCGCCCAGCACCAGGCCGGCGGCGGCGGCGGAGAGGACAGCGGCCTTCTTCACGTTCTGCATGGGGGTTGATCTCCTCGATCACACACGGGTGGAGCGTGCCGCGCCCCGGCGCTCCGGGGCGCGGCACGGTCGGTGAATCAGCAGTCGCCGCTGCGGCGACCGCGGGTTCAGCCGATGTTGGCGCAGGAGTTGCCGAACGCCGGGTTCAGGATGCTGATGACGCCGATGCTGTTGCCGCAGACGTTGACGGGGATGTGCACCGGGATCTGGATCTGGTTGCCGGAGAGCACGCCCGGGGAGCCGGCGGCGACGCCCTCGGCACCGGAGCTGGCGAACGCGCCGCCGGCCGCACCGAGGACCAGGCCGGTCGCGGCCAGGGAGAGGGCGGCGGCCTTCTTGAGGTTACGCATGTTCTTTCCTCCGTTTTCTGCCCGACGGATGCGAAATGTCGGGGGCCGGGCGAGTGGGAATACTCACCCGATGGCTTCTGGGATTGCCGTGATTGTCACTCCGACGGCGCACACCGGCGTGTTTCGCCCGTGGCGCGGGCGCACGCAGCCGTCGCGTCGTTTCCGGCTCCCCGCGGACGGTTCCCGCACGGCCGGGAACGGTTCGGAGGGGGAGCGACCAGGAATTCCCGGTCAGGCGTTGAGGCAGTGGTTGCCGAACGCCGGGTTCAGGAGGCCCACCACGTCGATCGAGTTGCCGCAGAGGTTCACCGGGACGTCGACGGGAACCATCAGCAGCTCGTTGCCCGAGACCACGCCGGCGGAGCCGGCCGCGGCACCCTCGGCGGACGCGCCGTGCAGGTGGTGTGCGGACGCGGCGCCTGCGCCGGCGGCGAGCAGGGCGGCGGTGGCCGCGGTGCCGACGACGCCGTGGGCGAGCTTGCGCATGGGCGGTACTCGATTCGTTGTGTAGGACCGGATGGAGCGTGTTCCGCCAGGGAGAACGAGGGAGGGGGCCGGGGGAAACGGTCCGGTCGGCGGATCACCCGTGATCACCCGAATGCCGGTCGCCGTGCCCGTTGGGCCACACGGGTGACAGTGCGCGCACCGTCGCAACCGCTCCGGACGGGTGTCGTTCTAGATGTCGCACTCCCCGTGCATCTCTGTTGAACAGTCAGGAGGCTCGTATGAGCATCAAGAAGACCGCCGCCGTCGGCGCGGCCGTGGTGGGCATCGTGGCCGCCGGCGCCGGCACCGCGATGGCCAGCTCCGGCGCCGAGGGCGTCGCCGCCGGTTCCCCCGGTGTCATCTCGGGCAACCAGGTCCAGGTTCCGGTGCACGTTCCGGTCAACCTCTGCGGCAACACCATCGACATCGTCGGCCTGCTGAACCCGGCGTTCGGGAACCACTGCGCCAACGTGGGCTGATCCCGCACCCGGTTCGGCCGGGGTGTGAGCCGCCGCTCCGCGCTTCCCTCCTGGGGTGCGGAGCGGCGGCTTTCGTCGTGCCCGCCTCCCGGCGGGCGCCAGGCGGGCCGACGGGGCCTCAGGTTCCGCCGCTGTCACGAGCCTTGTTGCACTACTTGTCAGTACCTAGAATGTGAGACCTGCTCACCTTTCTTGCCCCGCGCCGCTCGGCGCCCCTCCGGGCGGCCCCCCACCCCCGCAAGGAGTCGCGTGTGATCAGGTCCCGACTGTCAGCGGCGCGGCGCCCACGGAAGCCGGCGCGCCGCTCCCCCTACGGCGCACTGCTGGCCACCGGCGCCCTCGTCGCCTCCCTGGGCCTGGCCGGCGCGCCGGCCGCCCTCGCCGACCCGGCCCCGCAGGCCGGCGCCACCCGTCCGGCCGCGATCGTCGCCCTCGGCGACAGCGCCATCTCGGGGGAGGGCGCCGGCACCGACACCGGCGACGGCTACTTCCCCGAGACCGACAGCCCCACCAACTACTGCCACCGGCACCCCAAGTCGGAGATCTTCGTCACCGACATCCCCGGGGTCACCCCGATCGACCTCGCCTGCTCCGGCGCCCAGACCGGCGACCTGGTCAGCGACCCCGAGCTGGCCAAGGTCACCGGCTCCGGCAGCGGGGACTTCGGCGAGCCGAAACAGGACGTCCGACTCGCCGACGTGGCCGGGAAGTACGACGTCAAGATGGTCGTCGTCACCATCGGCGCCAACGACGACTTCGACTTCAGCGGGATCATGATGCACTGCCTCGCGCAGTACTTCCCGATCCCCAAGGACCAGGGCTGCCGGGACACCATCGGCAGCGCCGAGATCGTCCAGCGCGCCAAGCGGGTCCAGCCCAAGGTCGTGGCCGCGCTGCAGAACATCCGGCAGACCATGCGCCGGGCGGGCTACCCGGACACCTCGTACCAGCTGGTCTACCAGTCGTACTTCAACCCGATCACCCCGGACATCCGGCGCAACGACTACCTCGGCAAGATCGCCGACGGCTGCCCGGCCTTCCCCGAGGACCTCGCCTGGGGCCACAACTGGGTGGTGCCGACCTTCAGCGACGCGCTGCGCGGCGCCGCCGAGCAGGTGCCGGGCGTGCGCTACCTCGACCAGCGCAGGGTCGCCTTCGGGCACGAGGTCTGCGCGGAGTGGACGAGCTCCCCGTACGAGTACTCCAACGGGGACGTCATCAACCTCTCCGAGTGGGCGCGCAACGGGTGCGACTCGCAGATCGGCATCCCGGGCCTGTGCATGAACATGGTCCGGCAGTCGTACCACCTGCGGGTCGCCGGCTACCGGGGCGAGGGCGTCTGCCTCGGCCAGTTCTTCGCCGAGCCCGACCTGGCGCAGGCCTACTGCACGCTCGATCCGAAGAACACCACCTCGATCCGGCCGCTCACCCCCGGCAAGCCGTTCGGCGACGCCCCCGAGGACGGCTCCTGGTACCAGCTCACCAACGCGGGCAACGGGAACGTGCTCGACCTCAGCGGCGGCGGCACCTACGGCGACTCCACCAACGGCCGGGCCGCCATCACCTATCCGGCCGGCGGCGGGCTGAACCAGTCCTTCGTGCTGGAGGCCAAGGCCGGCGGCAGCTTCGAGCTCGACTTCAGCGGCAACCGGGACATGTGCCTGGACGCCAACGCCGCCTCCACCGCCCCCGGCACCCGCATCCAGCAGTGGCGCTGCAACGGCGGCGGCAACCAGCACTGGGTCCTGGTGCCCGCGGGCGACGGCCGCTACAAGATCGCCGACTCCCAGGACCGCGGCAAGGTGGTCGCGCCCGGCAGCACGCTCGACGCCAAGGGCAACCCGCTCGTCGAGCTCACCGCCGACACGGGCGCCCCGAACCAGCTCTGGCAGCTCACCAAGCTCGGCATCGTCTACCTCCCGAGCTGACCCTCCGCACCCGACGCCCCGCCACCGCCCGGATCCGGTGCGGCGGCGGGGCGTCGGCACGCGGGGCCGTCGCCGGTGCGGGCGGGGCGGCGCCACGGGGTTCCGGGCGGGCGGCTGGGAGCCGGGCGCTCGGGGGCGTGCCGTAGGCTCACCTGAAAAATCGCTGCGCCGTAGCCGCGCGGACCCACGAGCGGGGCGGGGAGTACCGAGAGCAGATGAGCACGGCATCGAGCACCGAGTCGTCCAGCAAGGAGCCCGGTGCGCCCGCGGCACCGGACGTGGAGCGTTCCGAGGAGTCGTCGGGCCGGGTGCCCGGGCGGTTCGGGGCGCTGGTGGACCGCTTCGCACCCGCGCTCGGCGCGTACGCGGTGGTCAAGGCCGTCGGCCTGACCGTCTTCATGGTGCTGCTGTCGCACACCGGGGACTTCCTGAAGAAGGACCCGGGCCGCGGCGGCGGGGCCCAGCCGTGGGACGTGCTGGGCACCTGGGACGGCGTCTGGTACCAGCGGATCGCGGAGAACGGGTACGACCCGCAGCTGATCCCGCTGCACGGCTGGCCGCTGGCCACCTACTACGAGAACTCGGCGGCCTTCTTCCCGCTGTACCCGTGGCTGATGCGGCTGGTCGGCGCGGTGACCGGGCTGGGGCCGTACGGCTCGGGGATAGCGGTCTCGGTGCTGGCCTCGCTGGTCGCGGCGGCCGGGATCTTCGCGGTCGCGGAGCGGCTCGGCGGGTTCCGGGCGGGTGTGATCGCCGCGGTGATCTGGGGCCTGTTCCCTGGCTCGGGCGTGGAGTGGGCGGTCTACTCGGACTCGCTGTTCGTCGCGCTGTCCGCCTGGGCCTGCTACTGCGTGATGACCCGCCGCTGGGTGGCGGCCGGCCTGCTGGCCCTGGTGGCGGGCCTCAACCGGCCGACGGCGGCGGCGCTGATCGCGGCGGTGTCGATCGCGGCCCTGGTGGCGCTGGTGCGGCGCACCGACGGCGTGGGCCGGCCGCTGTTCGCGATGCTGGTCACGCCGTGGGGCCTGCTCGGCTACGTGGTCTGGGTCGGGTACCGGATGGGCGACTGGGGCGGCTACTTCAAGCTGCAGCGCGGCGCCTGGAACCGCTACTTCGACGGTGGTGCGTCCACGGTCCGCACGGTCATGGACGTGATCACCGGGCACTGGGACTTCTGGCAGTCCAATCCCGTTCCGGACCTGATCGCGATCGCCCTGCTGATCGCGCTGCCCGGTCTGCTGGTGCTGCTCCGACGGACCCGCCCGCCGCTGGTGCTGGTGGTCTACACGGCGCTGACCATCATCACCGCGCTGAGCAGCAACCAGATCTTCGGCAACATCTCGCGCTACCTGCTGCCCGCGTTCCCGCTGTTCATCGGACTGGCGGTGGCGCTGCGCCGGGTGCGGACCTCCTCGCTGGTCGGACTGTTCGCGATGCCGGTGGTGGCGGCGGGCTGGTACGCGGGCTATGCGCTGTTCGAGTTGGGTATCCCGTAGACCCGCGTTGGTTGGCAACGGGATCATCCGGGAGTGGACGGGCCGTTGCTAACCTCGGACGTATGACGACGACCCCGCCCGTGCGCCAGATCCGAGACATCTCCGGCCTGCTGGACCACGCGAGCCACGTGCTGGCGACCCGGATGGCGGCCGCCTTCACGGAGCTCGGCATCACGCCGCGCGCGTACTGCGTGCTCTTCCACGCGCAGGAGTCCGAACGCACCCAGATCCAGCTGGCCGAGCTGGCGGACCTGGACAAGACCACCATGGTGGTCACCGTGGACGAGCTGGAGAAGCTGGGGCTGGCCGAGCGCCGCCCGTCCGCGACGGACCGGCGGGCCCGGATCATCTCGGTCACCGAGGCGGGCGGGCGCGTCGTCGAGCAGGGCACCGCGATCGCCGACCGGGTGCACCGGGAGCTGCTGGAGTCGCTGCCGCAGCCCGAGCAGGAGGTGTTCGTGCGGGCGCTGACGCACCTGGTGGGCGGGCACCTGGCGGAGCCGGTGGAGAGCGAACGGACGGTACGCCGCGCGCGGCGCGCCCGGGGCTGAGCCCTGCCCGGGGGCCCGCGGGGAGGGCTGACCGGGCGTCAACCGACCTCGCCCCGGCCCGCGTCGAGCGGCCGGGGCGGCGGAGCCGCTAGGGCCAGACCAGGCAGTACAGCTGGTGCCCCGCCTCGTGCAGGCGGTTGGCGAAGTCCTGCCACTCGTGCAGCATGCTGTAGATCACGAAGGCGTCGCGCGGTCCGCGCCGGTCGGGGACGGTGGACCAGATGAAGGCGGCGGCGCCGAGCTCGGTCTCGTCGGCCTTGCGCAGCGGCTCGACGACGTTGTGCGGGAGCTGGACGACGGCGTAGTCGGGGTGCAGCACGACCAGCTCCAGCGGCGGCACCTGGTGCAGCGGGACGCCCTGGATGCCGGTGAGCACCATGGCGCTCATGGTCTCCGGCTTGATCTTGGTGGAGAGGTGGCCGTTGGGGGAGCCGCTGGTCTCCATCAGGTCGCCGAGGCGCCCGAGCGAGCCGAGCTCGCCCGCGTCCAGACCGAGCCCCCCGGGGCCGAGGGCGGTGGGGACTCTGGCGGCGGTGGCGCGGTCCGGTGCGCCGAAGTACTTGTACGTCACCCCCACGCGTCCCTCACCCCGCCTCTCGCCACCGCGACGACCACGACCCGTACCCGCTCCCGTACCCCCGCGTGCGGCTTCGGCAGGCCTGCGGGAGCCCCCCGCGGCCTCGTCGTAGCCGTCCTGCGCCTCGGACACTCGGACCATCCTCACCGGAATTCGCCGGAATCGACAGACCCCCGCACGCCCGGCGTCCCACCGGACGTGCTCCTTACCCGTCATGCGCCGCTGTACCCACTCGCGGTACGCGGCAGTCCTCTCCACACCCCTGCACACAACCGGAGCGCCTGCGCACCCCGAGTGCACAGTCTGACCGGTCCGTGCTCCGGAGCGGTCAGGGCCCCTGCTGTACGGACAACCGTACAGACAACGGTGCCCGGATCATCGTTCCAGATGATCGGGTCCGACATGCAGAGCTCAAGGACACGATTTGAGACCATGTCTCCCGTGAGCTACCCCTACGAAGCCCCCCAGTCCCAGTCGCTGTTCGACCGCGCCTCCGTGGTGACGCCCGGCGGCGTCAACTCCCCGGTGCGCGCCTTCCGCGCCGTCGGCGGCACGCCGCGCTTCATGGTGTCCGGCACCGGCCCCTACCTCACCGACGCCGACGGCCGCGAGTACGTCGACCTGGTGTGCTCCTGGGGCCCGATGATCCTCGGCCACGCGCACCCCGCCGTGATCGACGCCGTCCAGCGGGCGGTCTCCCACGGCACCTCCTTCGGCACGCCCGGCCAGGGCGAGGTCGAGCTGGCGGAGGAGATCGTCGCCCGGGTCGCCCCGGTCGAGCAGGTCCGCCTGGTCTCCTCCGGCACCGAGGCCACCATGTCCGCGATCCGGCTGGCCCGCGGCTTCACCGGCCGGGCGAAGGTCGTGAAGTTCGCCGGTTGTTACCACGGTCACGTGGACGCGCTGCTGGCCGCGGCCGGTTCCGGGGTGGCCACCTTCGGTCTGCCGGACACCCCGGGCGTCACCGGCGCCCAGGCCGGCGACACCATCGTGCTGCCCTACAACGACCTGGCCGCCGTCGAGCAGGCGTTCGCCGCCCACCCGGGCGAGATCGCCTGCGTGATCACCGAGGCCTCGCCCGGCAACATGGGCGTCGTCCCGCCGCTGCCCGGCTTCAACGCGGGCCTGGCCCGGCTCTGCGCGGCGAACGGCGCGCTGTTCGTCTCCGACGAGGTGATGACCGGCTTCCGCGTCTCCAAGGCCGGCTGGTACGGCCTGGAGGCGGCCGGCGAGGGCTGGGCGCCGGACCTGCTGACCTTCGGCAAGGTCATGGGCGGCGGCTTCCCCGCCGCGGCCTTCGGCGGCCGCGCCGACGTGATGGCCCACCTGGCCCCGGCCGGCCCGGTCTACCAGGCGGGCACCCTGTCCGGGAACCCGGTCGCCACCGCGGCGGGCCTGGCCCAGCTGCGCGGCTGCACCGACGAGGTGTACACGACGGTGGACCGGGTCGCCGCCGAGGTCTCCGGGCTGGTGTCGGAGGCGCTCACCAAGGAGGGCGTGGTGCACCGGCTGCAGACCGCCGGGAACATGTTCTCGGTGTTCTTCACCGACGCCGCCGTCACGAACTACGACGAGGCGAAGACCCAGGAGGCGTACCGTTTCACCGCCTTCTTCCACGCGATGCTCGCCGAGGGCGTCTACCTGCCGCCGTCCGCCTTCGAGTCCTGGTTCGTCTCGGCGGCCCACGACGAGCGCGCCCTCGAGCGGATCGCCGCGGCCCTGCCCGCCGCCGCCCGCGCGGCCGCCGCTGCCACGGCCTAGCCACGCCCCAGTTCACCCCGATTCCCAGGAGTACCGAGAAGTGAGCGCCGAAGAGATCACCGTCGTCCACGTGATGCGGCACGGTGAGGTGCACAACCCGGAGGGCGTCCTGTACGGCCGCCTGCCGGACTACCACCTGTCCGAACTGGGCCGGCGGATGGCCGACCGGGTGGCCGAGGACCTGGCCGGCCGGGACATCACCCACGTGGTGGCCTCCCCGCTGGAGCGGGCCCAGGAGACCGCCGAGCCGATCGCGAAGGCGCACGGCCTGGAGGTCGCGGCGGACGCGCGGCTGATCGAGGCGGAGAACGTCTTCGAGGGCAAGACCTTCGGGGTGGGCGACGGCTCACTGCGCAACCCGGGCTACTGGAAGTACCTCACCAACCCGTTCAAGCCCTCCTGGGGCGAGCCCTACCTCGACCAGGTGGTGCGGATGATGGGCGCGCTCGGCGCCGCCCGGGACGCCGCGCGCGGGCACGAGGCGGTCTGCGTCAGCCACCAGCTGCCGATCTGGATCCTCCGCTCCTTCGTCGAGCGCCGCCGGCTCTGGCACGACCCGCGCAACCGGCAGTGCTCGCTGGCCTCGCTGACCAGCTTCACCTTCGAGGGCGACAGGATCGTCTCGGTCGGCTACCGCGAGCCGGCCCGCGACCTGCTGCCCGCGCACCTGGTGGGCAAGGGCCGCAAGGGCGACAAGCCGGTCGGCAAGAGCTTCGGCGCCTGAGCGGGCCCGGGCCCCGCGCGCCCCGCCCACGCCCCGCACGGACGGCGCGTAAGCGGTGCGTAAGTATGGGGTCGGACCGCCCGGCGCACGCCGGGCGGTCCGGTCCAGTCGCAGGTCAGGAGGGGTGCGACGCGCAAGGCAGGACCCCCCCGAACCCTCCCGGGACTCCATGCGAAACTTTTCACATGTCTGCCATGGCGCGCCCCCGTCCCCGTGTCGCCGCAGCCGCCGCCGCCACCGCCGCCGCCGCTGCGCTCGCCCTCACCGGCTGCTCCTCCTCGGGCTCGTCCAGCAGCGGTGAGAGCCAGCTGGGCTTCGTCACCGTCAAGGGCACCAACGTCTCCAAGGCCGAGGCCGGCCACCGCCAGGAGGCTCCGGACATCTCCGGCGAGACGCTGGACGGCGCCCAGGTGAAGCTCTCCGACTACCGGGGCAAGGTCGTGGTGCTGAACGTCTGGGGCTCCTGGTGCGGGCCGTGCCGGGGCGAGGCGGACGACCTGCAGCGGGTCTCGGAGAAGTACAAGGACCAGGGCGTCCAGTTCCTCGGCGTCAACACCCGGGACACCGAGAAGGCCAACGCCGTCCGGTTCGAGCAGGAGAAGGGCGTCACCTACCCGAGCATCTTCGACCCGGCCGGCACCCAGCTGCTGAAGTTCCCCAAGGGCAGCCTGAACCCGCAGTCCATCCCGACCACCCTCATCGTCGACCGCGACGGCAAGCTGGCGGCCCGGGCCGTCGGCGGCACGGTGGAGGACGCGCTGGAGTCGATCCTGCAGCCGGTGGTCGCGGAGCAGAAGCAGTGAGTGCCGCGCTCCAGCTGGCCGGCGCGCACCTGGCCGACACCACCACGACCGTCCAGAGCGGGGCGCTGCTGGTGGCCGCCCCGGTCGCGCTGGCGGCCGGGCTGGCGTCGTTCTTCTCGCCCTGCGTGCTGCCGCTGGTGCCCGGCTACCTCTCGTACGTGACCGGGTTCTCCGCCGCCGACCTCGCGGACGCCCGCGGCTCGCGGCGCGGCCGGATGCTGCTCGGCGTGGTGCTGTTCATCCTGGGCTTCACCGCGGTGTTCGTCTCCACCGGGGCGCTCTTCGGCTACTTCGGCCAGGAGCTGCAGGACTACAAGCGGACGATCAGCATCGTGCTGGGCTCGCTCACCGTGGTGATGGGCCTGGCCTTCATGGGCCTGGTGCCCGGGCTGAGCATGCGCGAGGTCCGCTCGCACCGCCGCCCGGCGGTCGGCCTGCTCGGCGCGCCGATGCTCGGCGTGGTCTTCGGCGTCGGCTGGACCCCGTGCATGGGCCCGACCCTCACCGCGGTGCAGAACCTCGCGCTCAACCAGGCCGACGCCCAGCGTGGCGCGCTGCTCACCACCTTCTACTGCCTCGGGCTGGGCGTACCGTTCATCCTGGCCGCCGTCGCCTTCCGCCGGGCGCTGGGCGCCTTCGGGTGGGTCAAACGGCACTACCCGCTCGTGATGCGGATCGGCGGCGGCATGCTCGTCGCGGTCGGTCTGCTGCTCGTCACCGGTGTCTGGGACTCGATGATGAGCGAACTGCAGACCTGGACCGCCGACTTCCGGATCGGAATCTGACCGTGAGCAACACCACGACCGAGACCGAGCCGCCCCAGGCTCCGGACGACGCGGCCGCCGAGCGGCTCAGCACCGCGCCGGTCGAGTCCGACGGACCGGCCGGCATGGGGGCGTTCGGCTGGGCGCGCTGGATGTGGCGCCAGCTGACCTCGATGCGGGTCGCCCTGATCCTGCTCTTCCTGCTCTCGCTGGCCGCCATCCCCGGCTCGCTGATCCCGCAGTACCAGAACGGCCAGGGCCAGCTGAAGGTCGAGGCCTGGAAGGCGCAGCACGCCACCGTCGCGCCCGTCTACGAGAAGCTCCAGCTGTTCGACGTCTACAGCTCGGTCTGGTTCTCGGCGATCTACATCCTGCTGTTCGTCTCGCTGGCCGGCTGCATCGTCCCGCGCACCTGGCAGTTCGTCGGCGTGCTGCGGGCCCAGCCGCCGGCCGCGCCGCGCAACCTGACCCGGATGCCGGTGCACGCGGCCTGGCGCACCGCGGCCGACCCCGACGCGGTGAACGCCGCCGCCCACCGCCTGCTGCGCAAGCGCGGCTTCCGCGCCAACCTGGCCGGCGGCTCGGTGGCCGCCGAGAAGGGCTACCTGCGCGAGGTCGGCAACCTGCTCTTCCACATGTCGCTGTTCGCCCTGCTCGGCGGTTTCGCCTGGGCCAGCCTGGCCTCCGGCACCGGCGGCAAGCTGATGGTCGAGGGCGAGGGGTACTCCAACACGATCACCCAGCTCGACGACTTCAACGGCACCCGCTTCTACGGCAACGAGGACCTCGATCCCTTCTACCTGAAGCTGGACGGCTTCACCGCCAAGTTCCAGGACAAGGGCGACCAGATCGGCGCCGCCCGGCAGTTCACCGCGAACGTCGAGTACTCGACGGGCAGCGACGCGTCGAAGCGCAGCAAGGGCACCATCGAGGTCAACCACCCGCTGGAGATCGGCGGCAGCAAGGTCTTCCTGATCGGGCACGGCTACGCGCCCGTCATCACCGTCCGCAACGGCAAGGGCGAGGTCGTCTACCAGGGCGCCACGCCGTTCCTCCCGCAGGACGGCAACCTGACCTCCACGGGCGTCGTGAAGGTCTCGGACTACGGCACCGGGCCCGACGGCAGCAGGACCCAGCTGGGCTTCTCCGGCTTCTTCCTGCCGACCGCCCCGCTGAGCTTCGAGGGCACCGGGCCGGTGTCCCTGTTCCCCGGCGACGCGGCCCCCGAGCTGGTGCTGAACGCCTTCGCCGGCGACCTCGGCACCGACTCCGGCCTGCCGCAGAACATCTACCAGCTGAACACCCGCAAGCTGACCCAGCTGACGCAGGACGACCAGCCCGCCAAGGCCCGGCTCAAGCCCGGCCAGGCCTGGGAGCTGCCGAACGGCTACGGCAGCGTCACCTTCGACGGCTACAAGCAGTGGGCCAGCTTCAACGTCTCGCACCGCCCGGGCAACTCGATCGCCCTGGCCGGTGCGGTGCTGGCGATCCTCGGTCTGATCGGCTCGCTGTTCGTGCAGCGCCGCCGGATCTGGGTCCGGGCGGTCGCCCTGCCCGGCGGCGGCACCCAGGTGGAGCTGGCCGGACTGGCCCGCAGCGAGTCGGCGAAGATCGCCGAGGAGCTGGCCGAACTCGCGGTGGACCTCCAGGACGACGCCCCGGCGTCGGAGGACGAGGACGGTACCGCACCCGGGGAGCCGGGTCCCGGAGGCCCGGGACCGGAGACCGCCACGGCCCCGGAAGCACCCCCGCAACCCGCAGCCCCTGCCGACCAGAACTCCAAGGAGTAGACGGTGCATCTCGCCTCGGGGGTCGACCCACAGCTGGCCGACCTCTCCAACAAGCTGATCTATTCGGCCATGGTGGTCTACACGCTCGCCATGTTCGCCCACATGATCGAGTGGACCTTCGGCAGCAAGGGCGCCGTCGCCGTCCGCTCGACGGAGCAGTCGGGCAGCCTGGCCGAGACCGTCGCCGCGGCGGACGCCAAGGGCACGAAGAAGGTGACCGTCACCGTCGCCAAGGCCGGCGGCGGCACCGCCACGCTCACCCGCACCGCCGTGGCGGGCGCGGGCGCGACGGTGGTCACCAGCGGGCGCGGCGCGGACGAGGAGGACGGCCCGGGCGCGGCCGGCACCAGCGACCGGGCCGACCTGGCCGGCCGGATCGCGGTCTCGCTGACCGTCCTCGGCGCGCTGCTGCACGCGGGCGGCATCGTCACCCGCGGCCTGTCGGTGTCCCGCTGGCCGTGGGGCAACATGTACGAGTTCTCCTGCGCCTTCGCCTTCGCCATGACGGCGGCGTACCTGGTGCTGCTGGCCGCGCGGAAGAACGTCCGCTGGCTGGGCCTGCCGGTCGTCCTCGCCGGGCTGCTGACCCTCGGCATCGCCACCACGGTGCTGTACACGGACTCCGAGCAGCTCGTCCCGGCGCTGCACTCGCCGTGGCTGGCGATCCACGTCTCCACCGCGATCTTCTGCGGCGGCGCCTTCTACGCGGCGTTCATCGCCACGCTGCTGTACCTCGGCAAGGACGCCTTCGACAAGCGGATGGCGGCCGGCCTGACCAGCGGCCCGCTGGGCACCCCGGCGTCGGTCTGGCGCCGCCTGCCGGCCGCGTCGACCTTCGACAAGCTGTCCTACCGGATCAACGCCCTGGTCTTCCCGCTGTGGACGTTCACCATCATCGCGGGTGCGATCTGGGCCGAGGCGGCCTGGGGCAAGTACTGGGAGTGGGACCCGAAGGAGACCTGGTCGTTCATCACCTGGGTCGCCTACGCCTGCTACCTGCACGCCCGGGCGACGGCCGGCTGGAAGGGCCGCAAGGCGGCCTACCTGGCGCTGGCGGCCTTCGCCTGCTGGCTCTTCAACTACTACGGCGTGAACATCTTCGTCACCGGCAAGCACTCGTACGCGGGGATCTGACCGGGGCACAGTCACCCACCGGCCCGGCTCTCCGCAGAAGGTGGCCGGGCCGAGGTGCGACAGGGGTAGTTCGTGCCGGCCGTCGGTGCCGGCACGGGGAGGAACGAGGAGGAAATCGCGCAATGGAGTGCGACGAGGTCATGCTGACCGTCCGAATCACCGCCGCCGAGCGCATGCTGCTCCGCCGGCTCGCCCAGGGACACCGCAGCGACGTGTCCGAGGTGGTGGCCGACGGCCTGCTGGACATCATCCCCGTGCTCAGCGCGCCGGGGGACGCCTACCGGCTGCTGGGGGCCCTCGCCACGCCGGCGCCGTGTGCGCTGACGGTCTGGCTGCCGACCCCGCTGGCCGACCTGCTGGTGCCCGGCGCGGCGCGGATCGCGCAGGTCACCGAGGTCCGGATCGATTCGGCCAGCGCGGCGCTGGGCGCGGCGCTGCGGCTCTGGCTGGCCCAGGACCCGGTCCGGCTGGCGGCCAACCTGAGCGTGATGCACGCCGGGCGGCCGTCGGCCCTGGTCGCCGCCTGACCGGCCGCTGGCGCGCGGGGCGCCGGCCGGAGCCGGACGGGCGTTGACCGCGTCCGGCCGAGGCCGGACACGCCTCAGCTGGCCAGCGGCAGTCGGGGGCCGCCCAGGACGGGCTCGGCGGGGCGGTCCTCGAAGGGCTCCCGCCGGGCGGGCACCGTCGGGCGCCCCGCCGGGCGGTCGGCCGGCCCGTCGGTGGGGCCGTCGGCGGGCCCGTCGATCGGCTCGGTGAGCAGCCGGCAGTCCGCGGCCGTGCGCCCGTCCTGGACCAGCAGCACCCGGACGGGCAGCCGGCGCCCGTCCGGCGCCTGCTCGTGGACGGCCCGGACGAGGCAGGGCCGGTCCAGCTCGATGTAGTGGTCGAAGGAGCTGACGAACTCGACCGGCACCACCGGTTCGGGGTGGCGGAGCCGCTGGGCGGCCTGCCGGGCGGCCTCCAGCATCAGCATCCCGGGCACGTGGTCCAGCGCGTGGTCGAAGAGCACCGGGTGCCGGGCGTCGGTGCGCAGCAGCCAGGTGTCGGGGCGCAGGGTCGGGCTCAGCACGACGTCCCCGGGGTGCGCGCGGCCGACCAGCTCGGGCGCGGTGGGCGCGGGCGGTGCGGGCGGCACGGCGCCCCGCGGCCCCGGGCCGCGCAGCCGTGCGTACGAGGCGGGGGAGACGACCCGCAGCTGCCCGGTGCCGTGGCCGACCGGACGGCCGGCGCGGGTGACCTCGGTGTGCACCCGCAGCGAGACGAGCCGCCCGTGCCGCATCCGGACGTCCTCGCAGCGGACCGCCAGCATCAGCGAGGCGGGTTCGTCGGTGACGGCGATGGTGCGCAGCCCGTCCGGGGCGAGGGCGTAGGAGAGGTCCTCCATGACGAACTGGTGGTCGCGCGGCACCCCGAATCCGGCGTGGCCGATCAGCAGTCCGGCCTGCCGAATCGTTTCGGCCAGCAGCAGCGGGTCGTGGTAGCGGTCACCGGGCAGCCGGTAGAAGCCGTGCAGCCGGGGCCACTGGGCGCCGAGGAGGAAGTCGTACGGGCCGGTGGCCTGCCAGCCGGTCAGGAACACCTCCGACACCGAGGTGCGGTGCACCAGGTGGCGGGAGACGGTCCGCTCGTGGAAGTCGTAGCCGGGACCGGGGTGGGCGTACGGACCGTGGAAGTCCGGCTCTACGATCAATGGCATGACGGGCCCTACTCCAGGGTGTCGGTCGAGCGGCCGGTACGGACGCTAGGCAAAACATACAGACCACCCGGTTTCTCTTCTGCGTCTGGGGTGGCTCCTGCCGCGCAGCCCGGCACAACCACGCTACCCGGCCCCTGGACTGGGGTAATGCCCGCCCGGGGGACGGCAGACCTTGGACGGGGGTCCTCCCCGCTGGACGGCGGGGTCGGTCAAGGGGCTAGATTAGATACCAACCATGCGGTTTCGGTCAGTGCCGTCCGCATGCGAGGCGTCGCCCCCCACCGGCGGCGCGCTGACAGCAGCCGGGCGGGGAGGGAACGCGCCCGGCCGAGTCCGGAGGGGCCCAGTGGTCAAGCAGGAACGCGCGGGGCGGACCAGGCAGGCGGTGCTGCTCGCCGCTGCGGACAGTTTCGCGAGCGTCGGGTTCGAAGCCGCCAGCCTGGTCGACATCAGCCGGCGGGCCGGGGTCAGCAAGGGCGCCCTCTACTTCCACTTCGTCTCCAAGCAGGCCCTCGCCGACGGCGTCCGCGCCGCGGCCGGGCGCGAGATCGGGTCGGCCGCGCTGCGCGCCCTGCGCACCGGCGATCCGGCGCTCCAGGGCCTGATCGACTTCTCGCACGAACTCGCCCGGCTGCTGCGCGAGGACGTCCTGGTCCGGGCCGGCGTGCGGCTCGGCCGGCAGGGCCCGCCGCGGGCCGGCACCCCGGACGACCTGCCCGGTACGGACGCCACCTGGCGCAGCCTCACGGCCGTCGTCCGGCGCCTGCTGGACCGCGCCGCCGAGGGCGGCGAGCTGCGTCCCGGTCTGGACCGGCGGGCCGCCGCCGAACTGCTCACCGCGGTCGCGGCCGGCCAGGTGCTGCTCGCCGCAGAGGAGCCGGACCGGCCGTGCTCGGAGGCCGTGGGGCGGCTCTGGGCGGCGGCGCTGCCGGCCCTGGTGGCGGCGGAGCGCTGCGGCGGCTACCGGCTCTGAGCCGCCGCCGGCAGCCGTGCCGTCCGGCGCGCCGTCGGGCGGGCGGGAGGCCGGGCCGTGAGGCCCGGGACCGGGCCGTCGATCCGTCAGGAGGGCACGCGCTCGGCGACGCTCAGCCGGGCCAGCGCGTGCGGCTGCACCAGGCCGGGCAGCACCAGCGTCCACAGGTCGGCCATCCGCTGGATCAGGTCCCGGCGGTCGGTCAGCACCTGGGAGCTCAGCTGGATCCCGGTGACGGCCCCGGTGATCACTCCGGCGGCCGCCGCGAGGTCCACGCCCGGGTGCAGGTCGCCGGCGTCGCGGGCGCGTTCCAGCAGCCCGCGGGCGACGTCCGACCAGCCCTGGTAGGCCGCGATCTGCGGCTGGGTGAAGCTGCCGTGCTCGATCGTCAGCCGGATGCTGCCGCGCACCAGCGGGTCGTCCTGGAGGGCGTGGGCGAAGGCGTACCCGAGGTCGATCAGGGTCTGCACCGGGCTGTCCGAGGACGGCTGCCAGGTGGCGAGCCAGGCGCCCTGACCCTCGATGACGGCGAGTGCCAGCTCCTCCTTGGAACGGAAGTGGAAGTACAGCGCACCCTTGGTGACGCCGGCGCGATCCAGGATCTCGGACATGGTGGCGGCGGCGTAGCCCCGCTCGTCGAAGACCTCGGCCGCCGCGAGGAGTACCGCCTGGCGGGTCGCCAGCGCGCGGGCCTGCCTGGCCATCGCAGCCTCCCTGGATAGTTCTGGTAGCTCGGCAGCGGCCGATCCTATGGGGGCCGGCGGGGCGGCGGGCCGCATACCGTCCAGTAGGTATTCTACCGAGCCCGTTCGGGGCGGAACCGACCCCCGGTGGCACGGCACCGGAGGCCGCCGGAAAGGGGTGACGGCCGGCCACCCGGGTGGGGTGACCGGCCGTCGGCGGTGCCGTGGGCCGTCAGGCGGCCTGCTGCCAGCTGACCGGCGAGTAGTAGGCCGGGCGGCGGTCCAGCCGCTGCCAGGTGGCGATCGGCTCGACCAGGGCGGCCGCGCCGGCCTGCTGCGCGGCGGCGGCGCGCGCCATCAGCACGGCGGTGAGGGCGGCCAGCTCCTCGTCGGAGAGGGAGCCGCGGACGATGCGGACGAGGGGTTCGGCGGAAGCGGTCATTTTCTGGTTTCTCCCCCGGTGTCTGTGGTGTGGTGTCGCTCGGACGTGCGTGCTGCGGGACCGCGCTCGGCGCGGACGCTACATCGGCGGGTTGCCGTGCTTGCGGCTCGGCAGGTCGGCGTGCTTCGTGCGGAGCATGGCCAGGGCGGAGGCGACCACCTGGCGGGTCTCGGCGGGGTCGATGACGTCGTCCACGAGGCCGCGCTCGGCCGCGTAGTACGGGTGCATCAGCTCGCTCTTGTACTCCTTGATCTTCTGGGCCCGCATGGCGTCCGGGTCCTCGGCGCCGTTGATGTCGCGGCGGAAGATCACGTTGGCGGCGCCCTCGGCGCCCATGACGGCGATCTCGTTGGTCGGCCAGGCGTAGGAGAGGTCGGCGCCGATGGAGCGGGAGTCCATCACGATGTACGCGCCGCCGTAGGCCTTGCGCAGGATCAGCTGGATGCGCGGCACGGTGGCGTTGCAGTACGCGTACAGCAGCTTGGCGCCGTGCCGGATGATGCCGTCGTGCTCCTGGTCGACACCGGGCAGGAAGCCCGGCACGTCGAGCATGGTGACCAGCGGGATGTTGAAGGCGTCGCACATCTGGACGAAGCGCGCGGCCTTCTCGCTGGCGTTGATGTCGAGCACGCCGGCCAGCGACTGCGGCTGGTTGGCGATGATGCCGGTGACGTGGCCGTCGACCCGCGCCAGCACGCACAGCACGTTGGTGGCCCAGCGCTCGTGGACCTCGAGGTACTCGCCGTGGTCGACGATCTCCTCGATGACCTTGCGCATGTCGTACGGGCGGTTGCCGTCGGCCGGCACCAGGTCGAGCAGGGACTCGTTGCGGCGGTCGACCGGGTCGTCGTTGAGGACGGTCGGCGGCATCTCGCGGTTGTTCTGCGGCAGCAGCGACAGGAGGTAGCGGACCTCCTCGATGCAGGACTGCTCGTCGTCGTAGACGAAGTGCGAGACGCCGGAGACGCCCGCGTGGACGTCGGCGCCGCCGAGGCCGTTCTGGCTGATCTTCTCGCCGGTCACCGCCTGGACGACGTCCGGGCCGGTGATGAACATCTGCGAGGTCTCGCGGACCATGAACACGAAGTCGGTCAGCGCGGGGGAGTACGCGGCGCCGCCGGCGCACGGGCCGAGCATCACCGAGATCTGCGGGATGACGCCCGAGGCGCGGGTGTTGCGCTGGAAGATGCCGCCGTAGCCGGCGAGGGCGGTGACGCCCTCCTGGATGCGGGCGCCGGCGCCGTCGTTGAGCGAGACCAGCGGCGCACCGGCCGCGATGGCCATGTCCATGATCTTGTGGATCTTCTGCGCGTGGGCCTCGCCCAGCGCGCCGCCGAAGATCCGGAAGTCGTGCGCGTAGGTGAAGACGGTCCGGCCGTGCACGGTGCCCCAGCCGACGATGACGCCGTCGGTGTGCGGCTTCTTCGCCTCCAGGCCGAAGCCCTGGGCGCGGTGCCGGCGCAGCGGCTCGACCTCGCGGAAGGAGCCCTCGTCCAGCAGCAGCTCGATGCGCTCGCGGGCGGTCAGTTTGCCCTTCGCGTGCTGGGCCTCGGTGGCCTTCTCGCTGGGGCCGCGACGCACCTTCTCGCGGAGCTCGTGCAGCTCGGCGACGCGCCCGCGGGCGTCGGCCGGGACCTCGGGGACCTCGCCGCCCACCGGCGCCTCATGCACAACCGTCATCTCGAACCACTCCAAGGGTGAGGGAACTGTCCGACAGCCAACGTCTGCTGTGCCCCCGGCTGCGAATCACTTTCTTCACTTATGACTGTACGAGGGGCCGTGCGTTGGTTTCGGCGTCGATTCCGTACAAGGTCGGGTCCGTTTAGATGTCAGGCCTGCACAGAAGCGGCGGGGGCGAAGCCGGAGCGCTCGGTGTCCGTTCGAATACCGGGGGTTGTCGGGCAGATGATGGTCCGATGATCTGAGCGTGAAGAAAAGCGCAGGTCAGGGCCGTCGCTCAGTAATGTAGGGCGGCCGACTTGGGCCTCGCTCAAGCTCCGCTCAAGTCGGGTGCGGAGGCGGCCCCGATCCGTGCTAGGGGGCTCCCGGTCGTAGGGAAGCGCCAAAAACACTCCAGCCCACCCGGAACGTTCCGGGTGGGCTGTCCGAGGTAGCGGCCGGGCCTGCGCGATCAGCTCCTGCGGCCGTCGCCGGGCTCGTCGTCGTTGCGCAGCTCCTGCTCGCGGCGGCGGAGATCGGCCTCCCAGCGCTTCAGCATCTCCTCGTGCTCCTTGTCGCTCTTCTTCAACGAGGCGAGGAAATCGGGGTCGTCGTCCGGGGCGAGCGGCCGGCCGCCGCGCGGGGCCGACCGCTCGGGGCCGCCCGCATCCCCGTCGTACGGCCCCGCGAGCAGCGGACGGCGCTGCTTCCCGGCCACCAGCCAGGCGATCGGGCCGACCGGCGGGAACAGCAGCACCACCAGCACCCAGACCGGCTTGGGGAGGTGCTTCACCCCGTCCTCGGGCGTGGTCAGGCAGTCGATGAAGGCCCACACCCAGAGTGCGAGCGGAAGGACGATGGTCAGAAGAATCCTCAGCACGGTGGCTGTCTCCCCCGGCGGCGGTGGCGACGGGCGCCTTCCCGGGGCCCTTGACGGAGCCAGGCTATCCGGTGGCGGATACTGACAGGCATGGCATACGACGATCTCCGCTCCTTCCTCCGGGCACTCGACCGCGAAGGGGACCTCAAGCGCATCAAGGCAGAGGTGGACCCGCACCTGGAGATCGGCGAGATCGTCGACCGGGTCCAGAAGGCGAAGGGCCCCGCGCTGCTCTTCGAGAACGTCAAGGGCTCCTCGATGCCCCTCGCGATGAACGTCTTCGGCACCGAGCGGCGCCTCGCCAAGGCCCTCGGCCTCAAGGGCCCCGACGACATCTCCGAGAAGATCGCCGGACTGCTCAAGCCCGAACTCCCGCAGGGCTTCACCGGCTTCCGGGACGCCTTCGGCAAGCTCGCCTCGATGGCGCACGTGCCGCCCCGCAACGTGAAGGACGCCCCGGTCCAGGAGGTCGTGCTCACCGGCGACGACGTCGACCTGGACGCGCTGCCCGCCCTCTTCACCTGGCCGCAGGACGGCGGGTCCTTCTTCAACCTCGGGCTCACCCACACCAAGGACCCGGACAGCGGCGTCCGCAACCTGGGCCTCTACCGGCTCCAGCGGCACGACCGGCGCACCATCGGCATGCACTGGCAGATCCACAAGGACAGCCACAACCACGCCGCGAAGGCCGCGAAGCGGGGCGAACGGCTGCCCGTCGCGATCGCCTTCGGCTGCCCGCCGGCCGTCACCTACGCGGCCACCGCGCCGCTGCCCGGGGACATCGACGAGTACCTGTTCGCCGGGTTCGTCGCCGGCGAGCGGGTGCGGATGGTCGACTGCAAGACGGTCCCGCTGCAGGTCCCGGCCGACGCCGAGGTGGTCCTGGAGGGCTGGCTGGAGCCCGGCGAGATGCTCCCCGAGGGCCCGTTCGGCGACCACACCGGCTTCTACACCCCGCAGGAGCCGTTCCCGGCCCTGACGATCGACTGCGTGACGATGCGCCGCCGGCCGCTCCTGCAGTCCATCGTGGTCGGCCGCCCGCCGACCGAGGACGGCCCGCTGGGCAAGTTCACCGAGCGCTTCTTCCTGCCGCTGCTGAAGATCATCATCCCGGACATCGTCGACTACGACCTGCCCGAGGCCGGCGGCTTCCACAACTGCGTGATCGTCTCGATCGACAAGAAGTACCCCAAGCACGCCCAGAAGACGATGCACGCCATCTGGGGCGCCCACATGATGTCGCTGACCAAGCTGATCATCGTGGTGGACTCCGACTGCGACGTGCACGACTACCAGGAGGTCGCCTGGCGGGCCTTCGGCAACGTCGACTACAGCCGCGACCTCACCGTGGTCGAGGGCCCGGTCGACCACCTCGACCACGCCTCGTACCAGCAGTTCTGGGGCGGGAAGGCGGGCATCGACGCGACCCGCAAGCTCCCCGAGGAGGGCTACACCCGGGACGGCGGCTGGCCGGAGATGGTCTCCTCGGACCCGGCCACGGCCGCACTGGTGTCGCGTCGCTGGAAGGAGTACGGGCTGTGAGCACCGCCGCCGTCGAGACCCCCGGGCGCACGAAGGCCTTCCTGCGCCTGGTGATGATCGAGCACTCGGTCTTCGCCCTGCCCTTCGCCTACATCGCCGCGCTGACGGCCATGTTCCTCGCCGACAAGCGGGTGCACTGGGGCCAGCTGTTCGTCGTCACCGTCTGCATGGTCGGCCTGCGCACCTTCGCGATGGCCGCCAACCGGATCATCGACCGCGAGATCGACGCCCGGAACCCGCGCACGGCCTCCCGCGAACTGGTCACCGGGGCCGTCTCGCTGAGGACCGCGTACATCGGCTCGGCCGTGGCGCTGGTGGTGTTCCTCGGGGCGGCGGCGCTGCTCAACCCGCTCTGCCTGGCGCTCGCGCCGGTGGCCGTGGTGCCGATGGTCGTCTACCCGTACGGCAAGCGGTTCACCGACTTCCCGCAGGCCATCCTCGGTCTGGCCCAGGCGATGGGGCCGGTCGGCGCCTGGCTCGCGGTGACGGGCCGCTGGTCCTGGGACGCGGTGGTCCTCGGCGTGGCGGTCGGCGTCTGGATCGGCGGCTTCGACCTGATCTACGCCTGCCAGGACGTCGAGTCCGACCGCCACGGCAACGTGCGGTCGGTCCCGGCCCGCTTCGGCGTCCCGGCCGCGATCCGCGGCGCACGGGCGTGCCACCTCGTCACCACGCTCCTGCTGGGCTGGTTCGGGGTCCTGACGCACGCCGGACCGGCCTTCTGGATCGGTCTGGTCGTCGTGGTGGGCGCGTTCCTGTACGAGCACACCATCGTCAAGCCGAACGACCTGTCGCGGCTCAACCGGGCGTTCTTCCAGACCAACGGCTTCGTGGGCATCTCGCTGTTCTTCTTCGCCCTGGTGGACCTGGTCGTCCGCGGACTCGGCGTCTGACGCCCCGCCGGGCGGCCGCCGGGACGGGGCGGCTCACCGGAACAGCGCGGCGTGGTCGGCGGCCCAGGTGCGGAAGCTCCGGGCGGGCCGGCCGGTGACGTCCCGGACGGTCGTGGTGACCGGATCCGGGTCGGTGAGGCGGGCCTGGACGAGGTCCAGCGCGGCGTCGGCCTCCGCCGGGGGCCGGCCGGCGGCGAGCATGCGCCGGCGGGCCGTCCCGCGGGGGACCTCCTCCCACCGTGCCGGGCGGCCGGCGGCCTCCCCGATGATCCGCACCTGCTCCGCCTGGGTCGGCGCCCCGGGGCCGGTGAGCAGGTGGCGGGCGCCGTCGTGGCCGTCGTCGAGCAGGGCGCGGACGGCGACCGCCGCGACGTCCCGCTCGTCGACCGGGTGGAGCCCGGCCGCACCGCCGTAGCCCTGCACGGCACCGCCGGTCCTGATCTCCTCCGCCCACCGCAGCGCGTCCGCCGCGAAGCCGTACGGCCGCAGCGCGGTGTGCCGCACCCCGCTGCCCGCGAGGAGCGCCTCGACCTCCCCGGCCGGCCCCCGCGGGCCCGCCCCTGGCGCGTCCCGGACGGCGGCCGAGGAGAGCTGCACCACCCGCCCGACCTCGCCGGCCAGGGCCGCCACCGCCCCGGCCGCGCCCTCGGCGGTCGGGAGGGGCCAGGCCAGGAAGGCCGCGTCGATGCCGCGCGCGGCGGCCCGCAGCGAATCCGGATCGAGCAGGTCCCCCTGGACGTGTCCGCGCTGCCGCGCCCGGTCGCCGCGCCGGGTCAGGGCCCGGACCCGCACCCCGGCGGCCGCGAGCTGCAGCACCAGGTGGCGTCCGACCGCCCCGGTGGCGCCGATCACCAGGACGGACGTCACATCGTCAGTTCGCTTCTCCGTCATGCCTCGACGGTAGGCGAGCCGCATGAGAGGCCCAATGCGCACGGGTCTCCCGTCCATGCGTCATCGTCTACGGCGCGCCTGCGGGGCCCGCCGGGGCCGGGGAGCCGGGGCCCGGGTGGGGCCGCGGGCCGCGCGGAGGCGGTCAGGCGCTGCGGCGGCGGCGCGCGGCGAAGAGCGCGCCGAGGCCGCTGACGAGCAGGGCGGCGGCGCCCGCGGCGGTCGTGAGGACGCCGTCCGACCCGGTGTGCGCGAGCTCGCCGCCCGCCAGCCGGGCGGTGCCGGCGGTGGTGCCCGTGGTGGCGCCGGTGCCGGTGGTGGCGGCGTCGTCCGCGGAGGCGGCGGTGAAGCCGGCCTTGACGGCGCTGCCGGTGCCGGGCGCGGTGGAGAGGTCGACCCGGAATCCCTGCGGGCCGATGGACGCGGGCATGTACTGGCCGCCCTCGCCGAGGATGACCACCCCGTGGACGTAGGACGCGCCGATCGCGGCACCGGCGGTGAACGCCAGCCGGACGTGCTTGGTGACGGATGCTCCGGCCGCCAGGTCCTTGCCGTCGGTGAGGTGGTAGGTCAGCGGGCCGGTCGACTGGCGGCTCGGGGTGCCGGTGACGTCCTGCCAGCCGCCGTCGGCCTTCTGCACCTGGAGGGTGCTCTGCTGGTCGGCCTGCACCACCAGGGAGGCGTCGTCGTAGGCGGAGGCACTGGGGTTGGTCGCGGTGACGTCGAACTCGACCGGGGCGCCGCCGATGACGGCGCTGGTCGGCGCGTTCTTGACCTGCACGGTGAGGGCCTTCAGCGCCACGTCCTTGGTGCTCTCGGCGACGACGGTGTTCGCGGAGTCCGCGATCGCGGAGTAGAGCTTGACGGTGCTGCTCTGGCTGGCCCAGTCGTTGTTGAGCGGGGCGGCGAGGCGCAGCTGGAGGGTCCTGCTGACGCCGGCGGCGACCGTCACGCCCGGGATCTCCCCGGAGAAGTCGACGGTCTTGTCGCCCAGCGCGAAGTTCAGCGTCACGGGCTTCCAGGTGCCGTCGGCGTCGCGGTACTCGAGGGTGATGCGGTCCTTCGAGCGGGCCCACTGGTTGCTGGCCTTCAGCTTCAGCGTGAACGAGGCGTCGGTGCCGCCCGGGTTGGTGACGGTCTCGGTGAACTCCACCGGACGGCCGCCGTTGCCGATCGAGGCCGGCTCCTGGACGGTCAGCGAGGGCTTGGCGGCGACCGGGGCGGCGGTGACGTCGACCGCGACGAACTGGGGGCCGATGACGAGGGGCATGAACGCGCCGCCCTCGCCGAGCATGGCCCACGGGTGGATGTACTCGGTGCCGGGCGCGGCGTCGGCGGTGAAGGCGATGCGGACGTGCTTGGTGAAGGAGGCGCCGGCGGCGAGGGTCCGGTCCTCGGTGAGGTGGTAGAGGACCCGGCCGTTGTCCTGCGGGGTGCCGGTGACGGTCTCCCAGCCGCCGTCGGCCTCCTGCACCTGGAAGGTGCTGTTCCGGGTGGCCTCCACGACCTTGGAGACGCCGGTGTAGCCGGACGCGCTGGGGTTGGTGACGGTGACGTCGAACTCGACCGGCGCACCGCCGGCGACGGCGCTCGTCGGCGCGCCCTTGACCTGCAGGGTGAGGGCCTTGGCCACGACCTCCGCGGTGCTCTCGGCGAGGACGGCCTTCGCCTGGTCCAGGACGGCGGAGCGGAGCGTGACGGGCGCGTCCTGGTTGCCCCAGGCGTTGTGGAGCGGGGTGGCCAGGCGCAGCCGGACCGTCCGGGTGGCGCCGGCGGCGACGGTCAGCCCGGGGACCTCCCCGCCGGAGCCGAGGGGCTTCCAGGTGCCGTCGGCGTCGCGGTAGTCGACGGTGATGCCCTTGGCGGGGGCGGCGGGGCTGCTCGCGTCGACCCTCAGGGTGTACGAGGCCGCGGCGTCGCCGGGGTTGGTGACGGTCTCGGTGAACTCGACGGGCTCGCCGCCGTGGCCGATGGACGCGGGGGCGTTGACGGTCAGCGCGGGCTTGCCGGCCTCGGCGGTCTTGGCGGCGGGCTTGTCGGCCGGCTTCTCGGCGGGCTTCTCCGTGGCGGCGGCGGAGGCCGCGGCGGTCGGCTCGGCGGCCGGGGTGGCGGCCGGCTCGGCCGGGGCGGTGACCGCGGCCGGGGCGTCGGCGGCGTAGGCGGCCGGGGAGGCGACCACGGCACCGGTGGCCAGCAGCACGCCGAGGGTGGCGGCGGTGAGGACGGTGGAGCCGGAGCGGCGTGCGCGCACGACGGACATTCTGAATACCCCCAGGGTGTTGCACCGTCGGCGTTCCGTCGCCGGCCGGCAAGCTCGGTAGGTGCCGGACGCGAGGTTCGGGGGTGGTGCCCCCGGCGTCACCCGCAGTCCGGCCCGGCGGGCTTCCCCGCCGCTCACTCCCATAGACGTGCGGGGCCCGCGGGGGTTGCAGGGAAGATCGAAGATTTTTCCGGGAATCCTGGAGAAGGCCCTGACCTGCGGTTCCGTGCCCGCTCGGGGTGGTCTCAGTGCAGCGACAGCTCGTCTCCGACGCTCAGCCGCCCCGGGGAGGCGACCTCGGCCAGCGCGTCGAGCCGGCCGTCGTGGGCGTGCACGAGGGCCTTGAGGATCTCGGGTGCGTGCGGCAGCCCGGGCTGCGGGGCGCCGGTCATCGCGCAGCGCTCGCTGGACCGGACGAAGCCCAGCCGCACCCCGGCGCCGCCGAGCCCCTCCCGGCCGAACCAGCCGTCCTCGACGAACGGCGGGGTGCCGGGCGGGGTCCGCAGCACGATGTTGGGGCGGAACCGCCGTTCGTCGACCGCGGTGAACGGGACGGCCTCGCGGACCCAGTCCAGGGTGGCGGTGGTGAGCACGCTGACCGGCAGCTGGTCGAAGTGCGAGACGGCGTCCTCGCGGGCCAGCTCGACGTCCTCGCGCTGGAGGTAGGCCCGCAGGAACGCGCCGGGCTCGGTGACCGGGCGTCCGAGCGGGTCGAACAGCTCGGGTCCGTCGATCCGGTGGCCGAGGCGGGCGGAGAGGCGGAGCAGGCCGTCCATCCGGCGGAACCGGCGGGTGCTCTTGCCCGAACCGAGTCTGCCGTCGCCGTCGCGGACGGCGTAGAGGCGGTCGCCGGCGAGGCCGCGCTCGTCCACCTCGACGGAGTCGAGCCGCTCGCCGCCGGTGGACTTCACGGGGTAGCGCCAGAGTCGCTCGATCACTCCGATGATCTCAGCCATGGCCGGACAGCGTAGCGGCGGCGCCGGGGGATGGTCTAGACCAAGTCCGTTGGGGGGTGCGGTCGGAGGCGTCTCAGCCCAGCCGGGCCACCGCCCGGACCGGCGCGCCGTCCGCCGCCACCAGGCGCAGCGGGAACAGCGACACCTCCACCGGCAGACCGGCCTCCTGGGCGGCCAGCAGCGGCCGCAGGTCGGTCAGGTTCTCCGCGATCACCCCGCCACCGGGCGCCCCCAGCAGCACGCGGTGCGCGGCGAGGGTCGGCTCGTCGGCGGGCCGGTCGTGCTCGTCGGCGAGGTCCGCGAGCAGCGCCGCCACCGCCGGGTCGCCCGGGCCCGGGTCGGGGGTGGGGTCGACGCTCAGCGCGTCCACCCCGACGGTCCGCACCCCGGCGGCGACGATCGCCCCGGCGGCCTCCGGCGTCAGGGCGGGGTGGGCCAGGTAAGCGTCGGTGCCCCAGTGCCGGGCCCACCCGGTGGCCAGCAGCAGGACGGACCCCTCGCCGACCCGCTCCAGCGCGGGCGCCAGCAGGTCGGGGGTGACGGCCGCCCGCGGCTCCAGCCCGCGCAGGTCGGCGAGCACCGCCGGGCCGGTGAACCGCTCCAGCGGCAGCCCGTCCAGGGTCGGCCAGGTGACGTCCACGTGGTACGGCGCGTCCACGTGCGTCCCGGACTGCGAGCCCAGGTGCAGGGCCAGCACGTTCACCCCGGCCGTGGCTGTGGTGAGCGCCGGCTCCAGCAGGACGGTCGGGTCGCCGGGGTAGACCGGCATCGCGGTGGTCACCTGATGGGTGAGGTCGACGAGGGTCGCTGCCATGCGCCCATCCTCCCAGGGACGCCCGCGGATGCGGCCGGGGCGGGTGCGGCCGGATAGAAAGGGGCCATGGGAACAGCGAAGCGTCAGCCGTGGGTGGTCGGGGTCTCGGGCGCGTCGGGGACGCCGTACGCGGCCTCGGTGATCCGGGCCCTGCTCGACGCCGGGGAGCCGGTGGACCTGATCGTCAGCCGGGCCGCCCGGCTCACCATCCTCGACGAGACCGGCATCTCCTTTCGGGACGCCCACTGGCGCACCGACCTGGCCGCCTGGCTGGGCCTCGACGAGGACCGGGCGGGCCTCCTGGACGACGTCCGCTACTGGCCCGCCGGGGACTTCGCGGCCGGCCCGTCCAGCGGCTCCTACCCGGCCAGGGGCATGCTGGTGGTACCGGCGACCACCGGCGCGGTGGCCGGGATCGCGCTCGGCCTGAGCAAGGACCTGCTGCAGCGGGTGGCGAGCGTCACCCTCAAGGAGCGCCGCCCGCTGGTCGTCTGCGTGCGCGAGACACCACTCAACGGGGTGACGTTGAAACACCTGGTGGAACTCGACGCGCAGGGCGCCGTGGTCCTGCCCGCCTCGCCCGGTTTCTACGCCGGTGGCTCCACCGTGCGCGAACTCGTCGATTTCGTGGCCGGCCGGGTGCTGGACGCGGTCGGCGTACCGCATTCCCTGTACCTGCGCTGGGAAGGGGAGTTGGGAGCGGCGGCCCGCCGGGCCGGCGGGAACGGCAGCGCGTCGGCTGAGGGGGAGTGAGGAGACCGAAGGCGGGAGAGTATCTTCTCTGCGATACCCGGGTTGTTCCGCGCATGGCGCCTTTGAATCCGGATAATGATCTGTGGGTCTGGTGAGGTTCGGAAGGACGCGGACGGTATATGGACACGGTGGACAGACAGCTCATCCAGGCGCTCCGGGAGAACGGACGGGCGTCCTACGCCGAGCTGGGCCGGCTGGTGGGCCTCTCCGGCCCGAGCGTCACGGACCGGATCAACCGCCTCGAGCAGGCCGGCGTCATCACCGGCTACCGCGCGACGGTCAACCCGGCCTCGCTCGGCTTCGGGGTGACGGCCCTGATCGGCCTCCAGCTGACCGACGCGGCCGACCACGAGGACGTCGCGTTCCGGCTGAAGGACCTCAACGAGGTCGAGGACTGCTGGTTCATCGCGGGTGACGACTCGTACATGCTCAAGGTCCGGGTGGCCGACGTGGCCGGCCTGGAGTCCGTGGTGAAGCGGATCTCCGGCACGAAGGGCGTGGCCCGCACCCGGACCACCGTCGTACTCTCCACCAAGTGGGAGAACCGGGTGAGCGACCTCCCCCCAGAAGGAGAGTGACGTCATGGCACTGGTCGGACTGGAGGAGCTGCGCGCGGCCCGGCAGCGGATCGCGGGGGTGGCCGTGCGCACCCCGCTGGTCCCCGCCCCCTGGGCGGCCGACGGCGGGCGCAGCCTGTGGCTCAAGCCCGAGAACCTCCAGCCGACCGGCGCCTTCAAGACCCGTGGCGCCTACAACCGGCTGGCCGCGCTCACCGAGGACGAGCGGGCCCGCGGCGTGGTCGCGCAGTCCAGCGGCAACCACGCGCAGGCCGTCGCCTACGCGGCGGCACTGCTCGGGATCAAGGCCGTCATCGTGATGCCGGACACCTCCCCGGCCGTGAAGGTGGAGTACACCCGCGGGTTCGGCGCCGAGGTGCTCCTGGTGTCGCCGGAGGAGCGGGACACCGTGCCCGGCGAGCTCGCCGAGCGGCACGGCTACGTCTGGGTGCCGCCGTACGACGACCCGTACATCATCGCGGGCCAGGGCACGGTCGGCCTGGAGATCGCCGAGGACGCCCCGGCCGGGCTGGACACCGTGCTGGTGCCGGTCAGCGGCGGCGGCCTGATCTCCGGGACGGCGGCCGCGCTCAAGCTCACCCGTCCGGGTGTCCGGGTGGTCGGCGTCGAGCCGGAGCTGGCCGCCGACGCCCGGGCCAGTCTGCGGGCCGGGCGCCGGCTCGCCTGGCCGGTCGCCGACACCTACCGCACCATCGCGGACGGGCTGCGCACCCCGTCGGTCGGCGAGCTGCCCTTCGAGCACCTGACCGCGTACGTGGACGACATCGTCACCGTCACCGAGGACGAGATCCGGGCCACCGTCGCCCTGCTGGCCCGCCGCGGCCGGCTGGTCGCCGAGCCCTCCGGCGCGGTCGCCCCGGCGGCCTACTTCCACCGAGCCGACGAGACCGGGGGCCGGACGGTGGCCGCCGTGGTCAGCGGCGGCAACATCGAGCCCGCCCTGCTCGCGGAGCTGCTCTCGACCTGATCCCCGGGCCGGCGGAGCGCCGCGGTGAGACGCGTCGTCCCGCGGTCGGAGCGGCCCGGAGCTGCGGCCGTCAGGTGACGTACGCTCGTTCCGGCAAGGAACCGAAGTCGGAGGAGGCGGGGCACCGCATGGACGCAGGGCTCAAGCGCGAGCTGGAGGCGAAGGTCTACGCGGGTGAGCGGCTGACCCGCGAGGACGGGATCGCGCTCTACGAGAGCGACGACCTGGCCTGGCTGGGTGGCCTGGCCCACCACGTGCGGACGCGGAAGAACGGCGACGTCGTCCACTTCAACGTCAACCGCCACCTCAACATGACCAACGTGTGCAGCGCGTCCTGCGCGTACTGCTCGTTCCAGCGCAAGCCGGGCGAGAAGGACGCGTACACGATGCGCATCGAGGAGGCCGTCCGGCTCGCCAAGGCGATGGAGAGCGACTCCCTCACCGAGCTGCACATCGTCAACGGCCTGCACCCGACGCTGCCCTGGCGCTACTACCCGCGCTCGCTGCGGGAGCTCAAGGCGGCCCTGCCGAACGTCTCGCTGAAGGCCTTCACCGCGACCGAGATCCACTGGTTCGAGAAGATCAGCGGTCTGTCCGCGGACGAGATCCTGGACGAGCTGATCGACGCCGGTCTGGAGTCGCTGACCGGCGGCGGCGCGGAGATCTTCGACTGGGAGGTCCGCCAGCACATCGTCGACCACGACACCCACTGGGAGGACTGGTCGCGGATCCACCGCCTCGCGCACGCCAAGGGACTCAAGACGCCCTGCACCATGCTGTACGGGCACATCGAGGAGCCCCGCCACCGGGTGGACCACGTGCTGCGGCTGCGCGAGCTGCAGGACGAGACCGGCGGCTTCCAGGTGTTCATCCCGCTGCGCTACCAGCACGACTTCCACGACTCCAAGGACGGCGTCGTGCGCAACAAGCTGATGGCCCGTACCGAGATGGCCACCGGCGCCGAGGCCCTGAAGACCTTCGCCGTCTCCCGGCTGCTCTTCGACAACGTCCCGCACGTCAAGGTGTTCTGGGTGATGCACGGCGTGACCACCGCCCAGCTGGCGCTCAGCCACGGCGCCGACGACATGGACGGCTCGGTGGTCGAGTACAAGATCACCCACGACGCGGACAACTTCGGCACCCCGAACAAGCTCGGCCGCGACGACCTGCTCGACCTGATCCGCGACGCCGGCTTCCGCCCGGTGGAGCGGAACACCCGCTACGAGGTCATCCGCGAGTACGACGGACCGGACCTGACGCGCCGCGAGACCCCGCAGGCGATGCGTCTCTGACCGTGCCCCACCCCCGCCGCCCCGGCCGTTCCACGGCCGGGGCGGCGGCTTCTTCACCGCCTCCGCACGCGCCCCGGGTTTACCAACGGGTACGGCGTTTGGCAGGATCGACCGTATGTCCGGTTCACATCGCGCCACCGCGTACCCGTCGTACGAGCCGATGCCGGAGCCGGTGTACGAGGCGCCACAGCCCTCCCACCAGGACTACGGGGCGTACCAGCAGCCGGTTCAGCAGGGCCACGGCGACTACCGGCCCAACCCGCAGGACGGCTACTTCGAGGCCTACGACCAGCCGTTCCGGCCCCACCCGGCCGGCCACGCGGCGCAGGCCGGCACCGCCCAGCAGTACGCGTACGGCGCCGGGCCGGGCTACGGCCAGCAGAGCGGCTACGAGGCGGCGTACGAGGCCGGTTACGAGGCGCCGTACGGCGCTGGCTACGACCCGGAACCGGTGTACCTGTCGGAGCCCTTCGCCGGGTCGGAGCCGGTGCACCCGGCGGAGTCCTTCCCCGCACCGGAGTCCTTCCCCGCACCGGAGTCCGCCCCGCCGGCGGACCCCTCCCTCGGACCGGTGTCCGTTCCGCTCGCCGCCGAGGCCCCCGCGGGCTCCCGGGCGGCCGCCCGGGGCCGGCGTCGCAAGGCCAAGCAGAAACGACACGGCAAGGCCGTGATGGCCGGTACGGCGCTGCTGGTCGCGGCCGCCGCCGGCTGGTACACCGTCGGCCAGGAGGGCGCCAAGCCCGGCGTCACCGCCGCCGACGGCCCCGGCCCGGAGGGCGTCAGCACGCCCGACCAGCCGTCACCGGGCGTGGCCGCCGCCCAGCCGGCCGCCGCCCAGGCCGCCGCCGACCGGCAGAACACCGACCCCGCCGCCGCCCGCAGCCAGGCCCGCGCGGACGCCTCGGTCGCCGCGATACCCGGCCTCGGCGCTTCGTTCACCGCGAAGATCCCCGCCGAGACCACCCAGGTCGTGGTCGCCTCCGGTCAGGACAAGGGCACCGACAAGAACAGCGTCACCCTCTGGACCCGCACCCCGGAGGGCCGCTGGCTGGCCGGCGAGACCTGGCAGGGCCACAACGGCAAGAACGGCTGGACCACCGACCACAGCGAGGGCGACCTGCGCAGCCCGATCGGCGTCTTCTCGCTCACCGACGCCGGCGGCCGCAACGCCGACCCCGGCAGCAAGCTCCCGTACGACAAGGACCCGAGCTTCGTGGTCTCCGGGACCGGCTTCTTCGGGGACCAGCTGGCCGGCTCCTTCGACTACGTGGTCGCGATCAACTACAACCGCGTCCCCGGCAACTCCCCGCTCGACCCGCGCCGCCCGATGGGCGCCAAGAAGGGCGGCGGCATCTGGATCCACGTCGACCACGACGGCCCCACCCACGGCTGCGTCTCCATCCCGGAGGACAAGATGGCCGAGCTGATCCGCACCCTGGACCCGGCGGCCCACCCGGTGATCGTGATGGGGGACGCCACCTCGCTGGCCGCCTGAGCCGGCCCCGGGGGCCCTCCGGGCGCCCGCCCCCCGCCGCGGTGCCGGTGACGGCCCGGAGCAGAGGTCAGGCGCCGCAACGCCCCTTGTCAGTCCCCTACAGATCGCGGGGGCGGACCTTGTAGCCGGTCGCGCCCCGCTGACCAGTGAGTAACCCGGTTCCATGGCAGTATGAGCGGTTCGCGCATTGTGGCACTAGGCCACTACCAGCCCCCCAAGGTCCTCACCAACGACGACCTGGAGGCGCTCGTCGACACCAACGACGAGTGGATCCGCAGCCGGGTGGGCGTCAGAACCCGGCACGTCGCCGAGGGCGAGACCCTGGTCGACCTCGCCACCGAGGCGGCGCAGAAGGCGCTCGCCAACAGCGGCCGCACGGCCGAGGAGATCGACCTGGTCGTGGTCGCCACCTGCACCGCGATCGAGCGCAGCCCCAACACGGCCGCCGCGGTCGCCGCCAGGCTCGGCGTCCGGGCGCCCGCCGCCTACGACATCAACACCGTCTGCTCCGGCTTCTCGTACGCCCTCGCCACCGCCGACCACGCGATCCGGGCCGGTGCGGCGCGGCGCGCCCTGGTCATCGGCGCCGAGCGGATGTCCGACACGCTCGACTGGACCGACCGCACCACCTGCGTGATCTTCGGCGACGGCGCCGGCGCCGCGGTGGTCGAGGCCCAGGAGGAGGGCGCCGAGCCCGGCATCGGGCCGGTGGTCTGGGGCTCGGAGCCGGAGAAGGGCGACGCCGTCGTCATCACCGGCTGGGACCCGGTGATCAGCCAGCAGGGCCAGTCGGTGTTCCGCTGGGCCACCACGCAGCTCGCCCCGCTGGCCCGCCAGGCCTGCGAGCGGGCCGGGATCGACCCGTCGGAGCTGAAGGGCTTCGTGCCGCACCAGGCCAACCTGCGGATCATCGACGCGATCGCGGGCAAGCTGGGCCTCGCCGACGCCGTGGTGGCCCGGGACGTGGTCGACTCCGGCAACACCTCGGCGGCCTCCATCCCGCTGGCCTTCTCCAAGCTCGTCGAGCGCGGCGAGCTGAGCCCGGGCGACCCGGTCCTGCTGTTCGGCTTCGGCGGCGGCCTCGCCTACGCGGGGCAGGTCGTGCGCTGCCCGTAGGGGCTGTCTTCCGACCCCGGGCCGGCCCCGCGCGACATGCCGGTGGGCGGGCACCCTGTGTGAGGGGTGCCCGCCCACCGGCATGTCTGGCGCGCTTGCGGTACGTCGGCGGACCTCCCCCGAGGACACGGCCGCCGTCCGTCGGTCCCCGGACAGGAGGCCGGGACTGCGCGCGGAGCGGATGATCTGTCGGGCGGACGGTCTACTTGGGCGGCTTCTTGCCGGTGACGCCCAGGTACACCAGGGGAGCGAGGTTGGGCTTGAGGTCCTTGACCTTGACGCCCCAGGAGGTGAAGGCCTTCTGGTGCTCGGCCGCCGAGGCGAGCAGCGAGACCAGGGCCCCGGCTACGGCGTTCGGGTCGAGCGACTTGTCGGCCTGACCCTTCGCCTGGAGTTCCTTGACGGCCTCCGCGAGTGGCTTGGCGACCGCGTTGAGGACGGTCATGCGGATCTTGAAGAACCGCTTGTCCCCTTCGGCGGCACCGAGCGTGACCACTCGGAGAATGGCGTCGTTCTTGCGCCAGAAGGCGAGGAATCCGTCGACCAGTTCTTCCGAAGTGGTCGGGCCGGACTTCCCTGCCCAGGACTTTCCGGCCACCAGCTCTTTGAGGGTGTCGGCGTCCTTGGCCATTTCCTCGGCGATTTCGAGGACAGCGCCCTCGACATCCGGGAAGTACTGGTAGAAGGTCGCGGGGGAGGTACCCGCCATACGGGCGACGTCGATGACCTTGACGTCCCGATACGGCGACGTGCTGAGCATCTCGCGGAGGCAGTCGAGCAGCTTCTGCCGCGTCTCCTGTCCGCGTCGCCCGGCGACGCGACCGTCGACGGTGCGAACTTGTCCTGTCATGCCGTCAGCTTACCGTGGCACGATCTTGGCGCGATTCGGTGATGCGACTATTACTCCGCACGGGGGGTTGCTATAGGGGCATGAACCGCTTCGGACGGATATTCACCCGGCCCCCGGGGCGCTGTTTGAAGCCCCCCCGTGTGCTTTTGACCCCATAGCGTGACGGCGAGTCCGCTGAGGGGTGGTCGAGTGACAGAGCGTGACGACGTCCGGTCCCGGGAGATCCGTACCGGGAGGGGGTGTCCGCGGGGCCGGACGCAAGCCGCGGCCGGAGCGGGCGTCAGAATCCGGCCGTTCCGTCACCGGTGACCGGACGGCGGCCGCCACGGGGCGGCCGGCCGCCCCGGGCGGGGGAGGTTGGAGTTGCAGCGGGCGGCGTTGGAGAATCGGGTCCGGCACCACGCGGCGGGTGCGGAAAACGGGGAGGTGGCAGCGGAGTGGACCAGCTGACGGCGCACGATCCGAGGCGGATCGGGCCCTTCGAGGTGCTGGGGCGGCTCGGCGCGGGTGGGATGGGGCTGGTCTACCTGGCGCGCTCCGCCTCCGGTCGAAGGGTGGCCATCAAGACCGTCCGGGGGGAGCTGGCCGAGGACGAGCTGTTCCGCGTCCGCTTCGCGCGGGAGATCGAGGCCGCCAAGACGGTCGGCGGCTTCTACACCGCGGCCGTGGTGGACGCCGACGCGGACGCCCGGGTGCCCTGGCTGGCCACCGCGTACATCCCGGCCCCCTCCCTGGAGGACCTGGTCGAGGAGTGCGGGCCGCTGCCGGTGGACGCCACCCGCTGGCTGGTCGCGGGCATCGCCGAGGCGCTGCAGTCCATCCACGCGGCCGGGCTGATCCACCGCGACCTCAAGCCGTCCAACGTGCTGGTGGTCGAGGACGGCCCGAAGGTGATCGACTTCGGCATCGCGTCCGGCGTCTCCAGCACCCGGCTCACCATGACCAACGTCGCGGTCGGCACCCCCGCCTACATGTCCCCCGAGCAGGCCCGGGACAGCCGGAACGTCCGGGGCGCCAGCGACGTCTTCTCGCTCGGCTCGCTGATGGTCTTCTGCGCCACCGGGCACCCGCCGTACCGCGGCTCCAACCCGGTCGAGACGGTGTTCCAGCTGCTGCGCGAGGAACCCGACCTGTCCGGGATGCCGCCGGAGCTGATGGACCTGGTCCGCGCCTGCATGCGGCCCTCGCCCGAGCACCGGCCCACCCCGGCGCAGATCCAGACCGAGCTGGCCCCGCACCTGTTCTCCCGCGACGACGCCTCCGGCGAGGCCGGCGACTGGCTCCCGGCCAACGCGCTGGAGCTGATCGAGCGCAAGCGCGGCCGCCGCCAGCCGGCCCCGCCGCCCCGCGGCGGGCAGCCGCCGGTCGGCCCGCCGCAGCCCCCGGAGCCGCCGCGGGGCGGCCCCCAGCAGCCGTCGCACCAGCCGCCGCAGCCGCACCAGCAGGTGCCGCCGCAGCGCCCCGGCCTGGACGACCCGCGGACCCACCCGGGCGGGCGGCACCTGCCGCCGGCCGGGCCGGTGCACGCCGGACCGCAGCCCGGCCGGGCCGCCGACGGCGAGATCCCGACCGCGAAGATCGCCTCCCCGAACAAGCACCGGGCGCCCGGTGGCGGGGCCGTCGAGGTGCAGCTGTCCGGCGCCTCGGTGCGGATAGGCCCCGGCCCCCGGGCCGAGCACGAGCAGACCGGCCCGGGAACGGCCCCGGCCGAGACCGACTGGGTCCGCCGGGCCACCCCGACGCCGCCGCCGGCGCCCGCGCCGGCCGCCCGCTGGCGCCCCTGGCGCTTCCGGATGTCCAACGACGTCTGGGGCACCCCAGTGGTCGCCGACGGCACGCTCTTCGTCTCCAGCTTCGAGGTGCACGCGCTGGACATCGGCTCCGGCGAGCGCCGCTACAAGACCCGTGACGTCGCCTGGGCGCTCGCGGTGCACGCCGGCCGGGTGCACGCCGCCGACGGCCCCCACCTGTACACGGTGGACGTCGCGGACGGCACCGAGCGCTGGCGCACCTCGCTGGACGGCTGGGTCTACTCGCTCTCCGCCGCCGACGGGGTGCTCTGCTGCGGCATCCGGGGCGGCGGCGTCCAGCTGCGCTCCGCGGCCAACGGCGGCGAGCTGTGGCGCGCCGACGACGCCCAGCAGGACTACGAGAACCCGCAGTCCGGCCCGGTCCTGGTGGCCGGCGCGGCCTACTACTACGGCGCCGGGCGGCTGCGCTGCATCGACCCGCGCGGTGCGGGCCTGCGCTGGTCCTTCCCGGTCGGCGAGGACGTGCCCTCGCACCCGGTCGAGCGCGGCGGCGTGCTCTACGTGACGGCCGGTACCCGGGTGTACGCGCTGGACGCGGCCAGCGGGGTCGAGCGCTGGCGCTTCGAGGCCCCGGTGGTGCTCTTCACCCCGCCCGCCCTGGACGCCGACGCGGTCTACGTCGCCGACTACCTGGGCACGGTCTACGCGCTGGACGCGGCCACCGGCCGGGACCGCTGGCGCGGGGTCACCGGCAGCCGGCAGGGCGCCGAGCCGGTGGTGGTCGGGGACGGCATGGTGCTGGTCGGCAGCGGCGAGGTGCTGTACGCCTTCGAGGCGGCCACCGGCCGGGAACGCTGGCGCTACACCGCGCGCGGGGAGATCGTCGGGGCCCCGGCGGTGGCGGACGGCCTGGTCCACCTGGGCAGCCGGGACCACTCGCTGCACACCCTCGACCTGGCGAGCGGTCAGCTGCGCTGGGAGCTGGGGACCAAGGGTGAGCTGACCGGGTCCCCGGTGGCGGTCGGCGGGCGGGTCTTCGTCGGCTCCAAGGACCGCTGTGTGTACGCGCTGGACGCCTTCTACGGGACGGCCGTCCCGGCCCGCTGAGACGGGCGCGGGGGGGGGGGGGGGGGGCCCCCCCCCCCCGGGGGGGGGGGGGGGGCGGCGCCCCCCCCGGCCCCGCCGCCCGGGGGGGGGGGCGCCGGGGGGGGGGGGGGCGCCCCCCCCCCCCCCCCCGGGCGCCA